>JALHLL010000008.1:27357-31400 GCA_022844575.1 bacterium | reverse complement strand
CAAAGCTGCGAAACCTATTTCATTACGACCTTTTATTGAGGCACTGACTTTATCCTCACCTTTTTCGAGGTGGTGATAAATATTCTCCAAAACCACAATAGAATCATCAACAAGAATACCGATAACAAGCGATAATCCAAGTAATGTCATCAAATTCAATGAGAAGCCGAATGCCCAAATAAATACGAAAGTAGAAATTAAGGAAGCGGGGATTGAAACCATGACAATAAGCGAATTACGCATACTGTGTAAGAATAAAAACATAACCGCCGCAACAATTAAAATTGCAAGCATTAAGTCATATTGCACGGCATTTGCAGCTTCAAGAGTGAAGTCTGAAGAATCGGAAGCAACATCAATATTAAGTTTTATGTCTTTATATTTTTCAATGAGAGCAGCAAGTTTTTTCTTAACGAGCTTCGACATCTCCACGGCATTTGCATCGGATTGTTTTTGTATATACATACCGACGCATTCTTCATTATTTATGCGATTGAATGTCGAATGTTCGGAAACACCATCTGTTACATCCGCAATATCGGATAAACGAATGTCACCGCCTTGTTTGGAACGACCGACAATCAGATCCGAAAGTTCTTTTACGGAAGAATATTTACCGGCAATACGTACAATAAATTGAGTATTATTTTCTTTGACACTCCCTGTTGGAAAATCGAGATTTCCCAAGTTGATGGACTGTTGTATTTGCGATAATGAAAGCCCGTAAGCGCGGACTTTCGAGGCATCGAGGTTTACCTTTATTTCACGTTTATCGCCGCCGATAAGAGTTATATTTCCTACGCCGGCGACTTTAGCAAGTTCGGTTTAATATAATCTTGTAAAAACTGATAGAAATCGCGAGATTTCATTGTAGATGTTGCACCCATCCTTAAAATAGGTAATTCATCAGGGTTAAATTTCGTTACGACAGGCTGCTTTGTTCCTTGTGGTAATTGACTTAATACCTGATTGACCATACGAATAACATCTTGTAATGCTATATCGGTTTTTGCTGACTGCGTAAACTCTATTTGTACTGATGAAACACCTTCATAAGAGCGCGAAATAATCGAACTGATTTTATCAACACCCGAAACGGCATCTTCAATAACTTTAGTTACTGTTGTTTCAATCTCTTGCGGTGCCGCACCCGGGTACACTGTCGTGACAGTGACGAAAGGTGGGCTGAATTTTGGCAATAAATTGTAATTCAATTGTGTATAGCCGAAAAGACCCATTATTCCCAGTATAGCAAAAAGCACTACTACTAAGGATGGTCTTTTAATGGCAAGTTCGGTTAATGTCATAGTATTTTCCTTTTTTAATTGGAGTAGTGATGATTATTGTTGAATTGTAACATTATACCCGTCATTAATGACATTCTGCCCTGTAACAATAATCTTTTCGCCTTCATTCAATCCTTGTACGACTTCTATTTTCCCTGACATTTCAACACCGCACACGATTTTCTTCAGATATGCTTTACTGCCATCAGTAACATATACCGAAGCATTACGTACCGAACCGATAACTGCTTCACGCGGAATAACCAATGAAGGCGATGCTTTTACCGAGGAGAATGTTACTCTGGCAAACATTCCCGCTTTGAAAGAAGACGGATCATTAAGTAAAATTTCTACGGGATAAGTATGTGCTTCGTCTGCCTTAGCTCCAACGGAAAGTATTCTTGCCGAAAAATTCATGGTAGGTTTTAAATCCGTTGTAACATTCACCATGTCTCCGACATTTAATTTAAATATATCTCTTTCGGCTACATTTATTTTCACTTTCAAACGGCTTAAATCTACAATATTGGCAACAAATGCGTTCTTACTTACATTTGAACCGAGATTGATTGGTTTATTGGCAATAATACCGGAAATAGGGCTTGTTATTTTTGTATCGCGTAATTGACGTTTCGCCATAATTAATGCTGATTCGGCAGATTTATACCCCAATACCACAACATCCAATTGCGCATCAGCAACAGCTTTTTGTTTTACTAATTCTTGATAACGATCATAATCTTTTTTGGCTTTTTCAAAGTTAGCTTCGGCTTGCATTAAGCTTGCTTTTTTCATTTCATCATCTACTTCAAATAAAACTGTGCCTGCACTTACACGGTCACCGACTTCGATATTCGATTTTACTATACGTCCTTCGGTTTCCGATAATACATTAATATCATTATTCGGAATTACTGTACCGATAAGTGATAGATCATCGGAAAGAGTTTCGGATTGAGCATTGACAACTTTTACCGGAAAAATTGTCTGAATAACATTTTCTTTTAGTTTGGCTTCGCTTTTAGCTTTATTATTAACAAGCGTTATTACCATAATACCGGTAATGCCGAGTATAACGAGAATAGTGATAATTTTTTTCATATTATTTATTATTATAGTTCCGAGAAAGTTGATTGAAATATTATTCGAGTCCTTGTGCTTTTACTAAACGTGCATAAGCCATTTCATATTCAACAAGTGCTTGCGTGTAGTTTACCTTCGATTGCATGAGAGTAAAATCCGCATCGAGTGCATCGGTGCTTGTAGCCACACCGTTTTTGAAACGTTGCGCGGTCACTCTTTGGTTTTCCGTTGCTTGTTCAACGGTTTCTTTTGCAACTTTAATTTTCTCCACCGATTGTTTAACGGTCAGATATGCTTGAGTTACCTCTACATTAATTGCATCCTGAATAAGTCCTAAGGATTCTTTTGCTTGTGCAAGTTGTGCTTCTGCTTGACCTACTTTATTTCCTGTTTGGCCCCAATTCCATAGATCCATTGATACCTGAATACCTAAATCCCAACTCGCATCAAAACGTGTGTCGTTCGGTAAAAATCTTTGGTTAGGATTATTATAATACAGATTACCACCAACAAATACCTGCGGATAATACGCGCTTTCTTGTGCTGAAATATTTTCTTGCGCTGCTTTAATCCTATATTCAGTCGCTTGAACATCAGCACGTGATTTTTTTGCTTCTACTATTACATTGTCCATCGAAGATATCGTTACCGCTGTGCCGCGTGGCTCTGTTTTAGTCGTAATTGCGGTGTTAAGTGGTTGTCCCAAAGCATTGTTTAGCGAAACGGTAGCTAATTCAATATTATTTTCCGCATCAAGAAGTCTGCTTTTTGCATCGCTTAATTGTACTTGAATTTTCAGAATTTCATTTTTTGTCAATAAGCCATTTCTTTCGAGTGCTTCTGCATCTTTTATTCGTGCCTTGAGCATTTCGATGCTTTCTTCCACGACGCTTTTGAATTCTACGGCACGGTATAATGTCCAATATCCGTTTTTTATATTATAAGCAACATCATAATTATCGCGATTTTTTTCAATTTCCGCAGCTTGTGTAGTGTATCGTGCTGCATCCACCATACTCTCTATACGATTTCCTGTATAAATGGGCTGCTGTACCGATAATTTTAATTGATAATTATCAAGAATTACCGGAGCAATTGTAAATTTTTCACCGTTTCCTAACGGGGGCGGTAAGGTAAAGGAGAAAACCGGTACATCACTTAAACGCGTGTATCCGCCCTGAAACTTTAATGTGGGCAATCTGTTCGATGTTGCTTCTTTAACCGATTCATTTGCCTGAGAAATTTTGCTATCGGCTATTTTTAATTGCCTACTTGCTTCTTTCCCTTTTTTTAGAGCATCCTCCAGAGTAAGTGTAATGTTCTGTGCCTTTGCTGCAACCGACAATGATACAATGCCGAGAAGCATAAGAATTCCTAATCGTTTTGTGCGCATGTAGTTCTCCGAGAATATAAATTGTTTTTAGTTTTTCTTTTATAGATTGGGCATTGAGAGTGCAAGAGGTGGACCACCAAATTGACGGAATAGGTTTTGGCCTTTTTGCGCCCATTCCATTCTTCCGACTGTGGTCATTATTCCTTCAAAAAATACTTTTACTAAAGCCTGGTACATTTGCGCCGGCGATAATGGTGCTTTTGCAAGAACATCAGGTCTTACAATATTTTCAACCAGTACGGAATACATCATTACTAAAACCTCATCAGGTATGTCATTTC
>JALHLL010000008.1:8814-27347 GCA_022844575.1 bacterium | reverse complement strand
TCTAAACATACCTTTTTCGCGTCCTTCACGAATAAATACCCCTAATTCTTCCTCTACTTTTTTTCTTCTCCATTCTTCCATTGCTTTAAAGTGTTCGGGGGCATGCTTTCTCATGTCGTCAAGTAATACAGGACTTACTCTTTCAAACTCATTGCTGATAAGTGTGCAGATAAGCACCATTTTCTCAATGAAGTTGATGGAGCTGTCATGAACTATCGGATGGATTTTACAATCCATCTCCGAACGACGCATCTCTAATGCCGAACGTAAAACATCCTCTTTACCTGAAAAGTGTTGGTACAACGTTTTTTTACTCATACCGAGTTTAACGGCAAGTTCATCCATCGTAACGCGACTGAAACCGAAACGACAGAACTCTTCGAGTGCAGCACCTACGATTCTTTCCCTGGTTTGTATTGTACGTGCTTCTTTATTAGTAATCATTTTTTTCTCCTATACAAGCTTTCCGCTGTAGGGTGATTGTGGAAACCATGTGTGTGTAAAAAGTTTCCACAAAATTAATGAGTCCTGACGTTGTCAGCAAAAAAAAGTTGCATTTCGGAAACATTTTTTGTATTTGGAGTTTCTAAACGCTGAAAAGAGGCGTAAAACTATCTTCTTTGTGTGACAACAGTATGTCAGTGGAAAGTACAACAGAAGTACGTTGTATAAGGAGAGGTGATAATTTTGTATAAGGAGAAGAGTTTAGTATGGAGTACAGTTTTTCGGCTAAAATTGAAACCTCAACAACGAAGGTTTGGACAAGACATTTTGTTGTTCCCGATGAATGTATTGATGTATTCACCGGTGAGGACGGATCACGTAGGGTGGTATGTTTGCTCAATGGTACAATAGAGTTTCAATGCGGTATCATTTCGGTACGAAAGGGAGTGCTCGGATGTATGGTGAACAAGTCGATTTGCAAGAAATTAGGTATAGATACCGGTGATGTTGTTCAAGTTCAACTACGCGAGGATACGAGCGAATACGGATTGCCAATGCCCGAAGAATTTGCTGAACTTCTTCGTTACGATCATGAAGCAGATACATACTTTCATAGTCTGACTGCCGGTAAACAAAGAACGCTTCTGTACATAATCAACAGTGCAAAAAATTCCGAGAAAAAGATAGAGAGAGCGATTAGTATCGCGAATCATTTGGTAAAGAATAGGGGAAAGGTTGATTACAAAGAGTTAAACATTTCTATGAAGTCAAAAAGCAGGATAGAGTAAGTCGGTCGTTACTCTTACTGCTCTATCTCGGATTCGCTAAAACAAGTAAGTTTATGTGGAAAACTTTGCAATATTCTTCATTTACAATGAACTACGTTTACACGTTAATTGTGGAAAACTTAGTTGTGGAAAACTATTTGCTTTTATGGGAAAAATTCATTGAATCAGATGAAAAGAAAACTTTATTTTGCATCGTGAATGCAGCATGACAGTGCACCTACCGCACAAATTCTCACGTTCAATCGTTAATGATTCAATTGTACTACAAATAGGTATAATACTTCCTATTGTTGTGTCGGTTTTTGTTGCGAAAGAGTTTTAATAACAAATAGTTTAATGAAAATAAAATTGGGGTATAGTTGTATATGGCTATCTCCATTGTTTTTTATAAAGTAAATCAGCCGAGAGGTTCCTAATGAATATAGCGCGTCGCTTTACGCAAGCGGGTGTTAGCCCCTACAGTCAATTTGACTATATGACAAGGGCTTCGGTATTGCGCAATACCGATGGTTCGACGGTGTTTAATATGCAAGACATCGAAGTACCATCGCAATGGTCGCAGGTCGCTACCGATATTTTAGCGCAAAAGTATTTTCGTAAAGCCGGAGTTCCGCTTACCGATAAGGAAGGGAAGCCGATTCTTGATGAAAATGGCAAACAAAAGATTGGTGCGGAAAACTCCGTACGTCAGGTGGTTCATAGGCTGGCAGGGTGTTGGCGACACTGGGGAGAAAAGTACGGTTACTTTGACTCGGCGGAGGATGCACAAACATTTTACGATGAAATTGCTTATATGCTGTTGAAGCAGATGTCAGCTCCGAATTCGCCGCAATGGTTCAATACAGGACTTAACTGGGCTTATGGTATTACAGGCAATCCGCAAGGTCATTATTATGTTGACCCCGAAACACGTGAAATGACCAAATCAACCGATTCTTATACACATCCTCAACCCCACGCTTGTTTTATACAATCGGTTGATGATGATTTGGTAAATGAAGGCGGTATCTTCGATTTGGTAACTCGAGAGGCGCGTATCTTCAAATTCGGAAGCGGAACGGGTTCTAACTTCTCCAATTTGCGCGGTGCGGGTGAAAAATTAAGCGGTGGCGGTTATTCATCCGGTTTAATGAGTTTCCTGAAAATATTCGATAGGGCAGCGGGAGCAATCAAATCTGGCGGAACAACTCGTCGTGCGGCAAAAATGGTAATCGTTAATATCGATCACCCCGATATCGAAACTTTTATTGAATGGAAAGCTAAAGAAGAAGAAAAGGTAGCGGCACTTGTTTCCGGTTCTAAAATTTGCTCAACCTTCCTCAAAGCAATTATGGAAGAGGCAATTGCGAATGGCTCGGATAGAAAAGAAAACGAACACCTGGAAAAACTGATTCGTAATGCGGTACATCGTGGTGTACCGTTAAGCTATATCCTAAGAACCTTAGCATTGGTTGACCAGGGATATACGAATTTGGATTTTGATGCTTATGATACACATTATGAGTCTGAAGCGTATGTAACGGTTGCTGGACAAAACTCCAATAACTCCGTGCGTGTTACTAATGATTTTATGCGTGCCGTTGAGCGCGATGAGATGTGGGAACTACGCTGGCGTACCAATGGCGATGTAGCACGTAAAGTAAAAGCACGCGATTTGTGGGCTAAGATAAATATGAGTGCGTGGAAATCGGCTGACCCCGGTTTGCAATTCGATACTACATTCAATGAGTGGCATACTTGTCCGGCAGATGGTCGTATCAATGGTACGAATCCATGCTCGGAGTACGCTTTTTTAGATGACACGGCTTGTAATTTAGCATCTATCAACCTTGGACATTTTGTTACTGAATCGGGTACTTTCCAAGTGGATGATTTTCGCCATGCCGTCCGTTTGTGGACAATAGTACTGGAAATTTCTGTACTTATGGCACAATTCCCCTCAAAAAAAATTGCTCAGTTAAGTTATGAGTTTCGTACTCTCGGTTTGGGATATGCAAACTTGGGTACGATTCTTATGGTTGCGGGAATCCCATATGATTCACAAAAAGCATTGGCAATTTCCGGTGCGATTACGGCAATTATGACAGGTGAATCGTATGCAACTTCGGCGGAACTTGCGCGTGATGTCGGTACATTTCCGGGTTATGAACGTAATGCTGCATCTATGCTGCGTGTTATGCGTAATCATCGTAGCGCTGCTTATAATGCTTCTGCGGAAGAATATGAGAATATTACCGTTTTTCCGATGGGTATCAATGTTGATGAATGTCCGACACCATTACTTGCAGCTGCACGTTTAGCATGGGATAATGCTTTGAAGCTTGGCGAACAATATGGTTATCGTAATGCACAGGTTTCCGTTATTGCCCCAACAGGTACAATCGGATTGGTAATGGATTGTGATACGACAGGTATAGAGCCTGATTTTGCTATTGTTAAATTTAAAAAACTAGCAGGCGGCGGATATTTCAAAATCGTGAATCAATCAGTTCGTAAAGCATTGGTTAATCTCGGATATTCCGAAAAGGCAATTGATGATATTGAAAAATACTGTAAAGGACATGGTACATTTGTCGGATGTCCGACTATCAATCGTAAACGATTGCAGGAAAAAGGTTTCCCCGATGATAAAATCGAAGCGATTGAAAAACAACTTGACAATGTATTCGATATAAAATTTGCCTTTAATAAATGGGCACTTGGAGAAGACTTCTGTCGTTCACTCGGATTTTCCGATAAACAGTTGGATGATTTCAGTTTTGATATGCTTCGTGAAATCGGTTTTACAAAAGAAGAAATTGAAAAAGCGAATGATTATGTATGCGGTACAATGATGATAGAAGGTGCTCCGCATTTGCGTGATGAGCACTTAACTATTTTCGATTGTGCAAATAAATGCGGCAAGCATGGCAAACGTTATATTGATTATATGGCGCATGTTCGCATGATGGCGGCAGCACAACCGTTCATAAGCGGTTCCATCAGTAAAACGGTGAATATGCCGGGTGATGCCACTATTGCAGATGTTGATAATGTATATATGCAGTCATGGAAGTTAATGGTAAAAGCCATTGCTTTATATCGTGACGGATCGAAATTATCGCAACCGCTTAATTCTTCCAACGATGATCTGATTGATGAAGTAATTATGTTGGGTGATGAAGAAAGTTTGGATGAAACGCAAGGACCGCGAGAAGTACAAGAACGTATTGTTGAGCGTGTATACCATCGGGCTGAGCGTCGCCGTTTACCGAAAAAACGTACGGGATATGTACGAGAGGCAACCGTTGCCGGACATAAAGTGTTTCTACGCACTGGTGAATATGAAGATGGCGGTTTGGGCGAGATATTTATTGATATGTACAAAGAAGGTGCATCATTCAAAGGATTATTGAATTGCTTTGCCGTGCTTGCTTCAAAAGCATTACAATACGGAATGCCGCTTGAAGAGCTTGTAGATACATTTACATTTACACGCTTTGAGCCGGCAGGTCCCGTGCAAGGGCATGAAGCAATCAAAAATTCAACCTCGATTTTGGATTATGTATTCCGTTCAATCGGTTATGATTATTTGAAACGTACCGATTTTGTTCATGTGAAAGCGGTGGATGAAGTCCCTGTTGATAATACAACTACGCCAAACGCAAAAGCGCCGAAAGCAAAAGCGGAACCCAAATTACCGAATCTCCATTTGGATTTTGATAATCCGGTATTAACGGGGCTTGTTGTTGAAACAGTGGATAGCGTTACATCGAATGGTAATGGTGGAACAAAATCGAAAGTATATGAAGCGAAAGCAAAAGGTTATACCGGCGAACAATGCTCCAACTGCGGCTCTATGCGTGTAAAACGTAATGGTAGTTGCACCGTATGCGATGATTGTGGAACAACAAGCGGTTGCTCCTGATTACTACTATAATATTCAATCGTAATTTTGACCTCACAGGTGAATATCTTGTGAGGTCATTTTTTTAGAAAAGCATTATGGCTTTTATTTCTCTTCTCATTCTTTCGCTTATCAATGGAATATTTATTCTTAAATATTCTTCAAGGATAATTCCATTGGAATATGCTTACGGGATAAGTATATTTTTACCCATTATTATGTGTGTAGGCTATTATTATAAAGAATATTTATATACGATTTTTGATAAGGCTGAGAAAAAATCCGGTATAGCGGAAAGGAATCAGATACGCATACTTTTATGTACGATTGTAATATTATGGATACTCTGTTTTGTTTTTATACCCAAGGGGATATTGCGTGTAGATAGATGGCTGATGATAAAAACATTTTGGGATAATGTTTTTGCAGGTAATTATCCATACACGCCTTTATATAGCAATAATGTGCCGGGTCAACTGCCTATGTATCATGTACTTGCTTTTCCTTTTCATATTATAGGTGAAGTAGGGTTATTATCCTTATCCATTTTCTTATTGTTGATTTGGGGAATTACGAAATTTAATCATACTCAAAAAAGATCTTTTTCTCTACGTTCTTTATTATGGTTATGGCTATTAAGCCCTGCCTTATGGTGGGAAAGTACAACACGTAGTACTATTGTTATGAATATGAGTCTTACGGTACTTTTTTTTCTGTATAATGCAGTAAAAACATTATCTCCGATAAAAAAGGGAATAATAAGCGGACTTTTAACAGCCACACGCTCTTCGGTTATTATACCACTATCGGTGAGTGTACTCGGCGATTTTATACGGGAAAAGAAATGGTCTGAACTAATAAAAGTTAGTTTTCTTACAGGATTTGTACCGATACTCTCTTTAGCTATATTATACCTTTGGAATAGCGAGCTATTTTTTCTCCATAATCCGTTGGCAATGCAATCATTGTTTATGCCGACATGGCTATCAGCATTGATGATAGGACTAAGTATTGTTCTTGGAACAAGAGCAAAAGATTTCGATATGAAGTTGTGGTATTCCGGCCTGATGCTGTTTCTTACAGTGTTTATAGCCCTCTGTTTTGCATTATTCAAATACGGATGGAGTGAAGTAATCTATGCCGATGCTTTTGATATATCGTACTTTCTTCAATCTGTTCCGTTTTTTATGATACTATTGTCGCAGAGAAAAGAATGACATTAAAATCTTCCCAAATTAATCATCATTCCCACGTCTTCTCAATTCTCTGTTAATATCACGCTCTTTAATATCCGCACGTTTATCATGGAGTTTTTTTCCCTTCACTACTGCAAGCCCCACTTTTATGTATGGTCCTGAAAAGTATATGGAAAGGGGAATAACAGTCATCCCTTTTTCTTGAATAGCAGCACGTAATTTTATGGCTTCATTTGACTTTAAAAGTAGCTTTTTGGGTCGCATCGGCTCATGATTTTCACGATTGCCAAAATCATAGGGGCTTATATGACAATGCATCAAATATAGTTCATTGTTCAATTTGGAAGGAAAATCGGCATAGCTATCACTAAGATTGCATTTACCCGCTCGTAATGACTTTACTTCCGTACCGCGTAGTTCTATACCGACTTCCAATGTACTGATTACATTATATTCATGTCTTGCTTTTCTGTTTTGCGCAACTATCTTTTGTACTCTTTTTGACCTTTGTTCAGGTGTGATGATCATACTGTTTCCTCTTCAATGGAAACAAAATTACGCCAAAAAAGATAATGAGTAAGAATTGAGATACACTCTAAACCGGCTGAGTGCCATTCTGTCGGAGTAATGTCAACTGCCTTAATGATAGAATATGTCCTACCATAGCCATCGGAGCAACAAATGCAGGGAGCCATATATAGGGAAAGTTTGCAACCATTGTATTTGGCGGCTCATTCATATACAATCGAAATATGGTTGGAGTGGATACAAGAGCTATCACTATGATATTACAGAGTAGTGTTAGGCAAACATAATTCCATATTTGTGCTATAATAAGCGGTAATGATTTTTTCTTAAAACAGAAGTACGCAATAAAAGGGGCTGTTATGCCCGCAAGTATATCGAAATTACTTCCCTCGAAAGACATTTGTATGGGGATTGTATTATCACGATACAATAACCATAACACTATCTCGACGGCTATTCGAAATACCTGAAAAGCAATAAGATAGAATGGGTTTATTGTGTGGAGAGCGTCCTTTATTCCTCTACTGAATGAAAACAGAAAGGAGAGCGTAAAAGCGGGAATAATTATAATGGCAAATTTGGGCGGAATGGTAGAAAAATCCTTAACAAAGCCGGAAAAACCGATAAGGCCGCTCAGTAATACCCATGTTAGGAATATCGAAATTGTTCTGCGGCTGAAACGTTGAGATTCTGAATGTCGTACAAAGTAGATAAATACCCATACGACAAACGCACAAATACAAAGAAACAGAATAGATGCTGATGTCATGAAACACCTCTTAAAAGAACAGTATTATAAATACGTAGCAATATTACGGCTATTTTAAAAAGAGTACTTATTGAAAATTGCTTTTTTTGCTTAAGCGGAATGTATGAGGTGGGCAACCGATGATTTTCTTAAAAAGTAAAGTGAATGAGGGTACACTCTCAAAACCGATGAGATAGCAAATATCGGTTATGGGGAAATCTGTTGATTGGAGTAATTCCTTTGCTTTATCGATACGTTTAGAGATGAGCATTTGATAAGGTGTTTTACCGAATGCTGTTTTGAATGCTCTTAAGAAATGGAATCTCGACATCATTGAAACTTTAGCAATTTCTTGAAGAGAGATATTCCTATTTGTATTACTATAAATGTAATCGCGTCCTATAAGTAATCTTTTATAAATCTCAACTTTATTAGCATGTTTTATATGGGGTAATCGTTCAGCTTCTTTTATTGTTGTACTGTGCGAACGAAGGATTTTTTCTAAGATGAGAATTAAAATTTCTTCAATTTTGAAAATATCGTTGTCATCCGTTTTATAGATAATAGAAAGTAAGTTGCGTATTTCAGTATTTATAGCATATAAACTATTAAAAAACACCGGCAAGGGAGTTGAGTATGATTTATAATGTTCAAGTACAAAGCCGGAAGATTTTGTAAGTGTTTGCATTGCTGATTGGGCGAGTTCATCACCGAAATGAATGTTCAGTGTTTGTGTAGGTAACGATGAATCAATTTCAAGTGTATAAATCTGTTCGGAATTACTGATGAAAAAATTGTCGCTATTGATTGCAACATTACCATTCCCAACATTGCATTGCGATATTCCCGAGATATTGGTAAATAATGATAAAGGTCCGTCAATATTCGGACGGAATACCTGGGAGGCACTTGCTTTAATAATACAAGTAGGCCACCCCGATTGTTTTTTCCTTGATTGAGCAATTTTATGTTTTAATTTCTCAATATTGGGGAATTGGGTATGTATGATCGGAGATTCAGGACATATCATATACATTATGTATTCCTTCTATCGTCCAAAAATTTCCTAAATGGAGGTAAGACTTCATCAATCTGTATGGATGATATATTTTGTCCGTTTTTACTTTCGATATAAAGGAAAGGTACATTCCGCGCCGACCAAAGGGTTGAATTATTTTTTTCACCGATATAAAGACCGAAAACAGGAATACCGAAAGCAGAGCAGCAATGAATAAACGATGTATCCACCGAAAAAAGGAATTGAGAGTTTCTAATAAGTGCAACTGAATACAAAAAATTCTCATGCGGTAAGGCATATATAATACGATTACTATTGAGTATCTCGAAACAATCGCGTACTTTTTCTTCATCCTGTTGTACGTATATAATCACAATGTACATATCGGGGAATTGTTCCAAGATGTTTTCAGCTATTGTTCTATACCCCTCATCATGCCATCTCTTCCGTTCATGTATAATGGAATAATTTATAATGGCATACTTTCCATTACCGAATAATGATGTGACAGTATGAGCATATTCATCGGCATCATTACCGAGTTCAAATCTATAGGGAATATTTGCTCGTTCTTTTTTTGTTATTTCAATTCCGAATGTATCGGCAACCAAATCAATGTAAATATCGGTTACATTTCGGGCAATTTGAGTACTTCCGTATTGATATGAAAAAAAATGATTATATCTTTTACCCTGAAATGGTATTATGCGTATCGAATTTCTTCCGCCTATTTTCCATGCTCTTATTCCCCACGCCGATATATTGATCCAATTCAGAATAAATACTACTGAAAAATTATATTTTCTGTATCGTACCCAATCATCGTCAGTTTTGGGAATATGAATTTCTTGTATATCCGTATCATTTTCCAATACGCTGTAATTGCGCTCATTGGCTATAATGTGGATTTCTGCCTGCAGACATATTCTTTTCAGAAGGCGAATCATGGGCAGTATTGTAATACAATCGCCAATACCGCCCGCAGGGCAGATTGCGATTTTCTTTACTGAATGGGGTTGTATTGGTCGAAACTTCCTATATGTCCCAAAATATAAAGATAAGATAGGGGAGATCAAGCGTATCATTTTTTGGTTTCACTCCACAGACTACATACGGCATTATAACAGTCTTGTGTTGGAATATACTCTATTTCCTTTTTATCGGGCGCAACTAACGCACGATACGGTACATTAAAAGGCATCCATTCATAAATGTAGGTTGTCATTTGCGAATAGAAAGCAACGGTCGGCTTCTTATATGCGGAGGCAATATGCACTAATGATGTATCTGGTGAAACCACCATTTTCGACGACTTAACTATCGCGCAAACATCCAAAATATCTTTGCTGTTAAATACCTCGCATATCGAATCGGAAATGCCTTGTTTTATAGCAATGGCTTTGTGTACATCTCTATCCATCGCTATAATTACTATCGGTACATTCGGAAAACGTATTGTAAAGTGTTGTACTATTTCGATGTTTTTTTCAACAGAAAATTCTCTGTATTCTCTTCCTGCCGAAATGTTGAATGCAATAAAAGGCGAGGATGGTAAAATTGAACGTGTTGTTAAAAAATCGTTCGCATGTTCAATATTCTCATCACCTAATGGAATGTCCATAATAAGTTTTTCTTTTTCATACTCCCATCCGAATACATCACAAAGCATACGTGCTTGTAATTCCGCCATTGTGCATTTATCTCTTTCCAAATGTATATGAACATTAAAAAAAACATCATATAATTTTTTTCTGTTTTGGAAAAGAATAGTAATCTTTGAGGCATTTCTTCCGGCAAGCATATTTGCTAACAAACCCGCATACGTTGTTTTGAACAGTACAAAACAGAATACGGCATCATACTTATTCTTTCTAATTTCCCTTAAAAGTTTTAAGTGAGAAATAAAAGATTTATTGTAAATAAATATGCTGTTAAACTGATTATTATGCCGAATAATATGGCAATTATATTCTGAAGCAAGAACATCAACTTTTACACTTGGCAACTTTTTATGCAATAAATCAATGGCAGCCGTTGTTACAGCCATATCACCTATCGCATCATAACGGAATAATAATACACGATGGATTTTGTTTCCGTCAAGAGGTACAGTATGGGGCTTATTACGAAGGAATAATCGTAGAATGGAATATGAAATATGCCTGTTTAGAGATTCAAAAGAATGGATAATTGTATGTACTATACCTTTTTTCGGCATTGCGAACGCACTAAGAAAATACCCGTATGGTTACTTTTGATTCGGGAGGGGAGAATTTGATTGCATTGGAAATAAGATTATCAAGAATCTGAACTGTAAGAGTTTCATCAGACCATGCTATACTATTATTTCCGTAAAATTCCGTTTTTAAAGCTATACCTTTCAAAATAGCGGGTTCAGAATATATTCTTGCTAATGATTTTACAAGATGGCCTACATCAACAGGTGAAGAGAGTATATCAATTTCACCCGATTCGATACGATTAACATCCAATAATTTGGCTACAATGGCGAATGTTTTATCGGCTGTTGAAAAAATTGTGTGCAAACTTTCTCTTAATTCATATTGTGTCAGGTTTTCAAACTCGGAGATGAGCATTTGACAATAACTTCTTAACCCAACCAGAGGGTTTTTGAGATCATGGGATGCAATGCCTATAAACTCATTCTTCTCTCGATGCAATTCTTCAAGCAATCTATTCTGTTTTTCCAATAATTGGAACGCGTCGTCACGTTCTTGGAGTAGTTCGGTTAATTTAGAGTTTTTTTCTTGTTCTATAAATGTTTCCGTTTTTATTTTTTCGATTTCATGAAGAACTTTAAAGTGATTGAACTTTGTATCGGCTTCCTCTTTAATCTTTGTTTGTTCTATAGCATAATAGGTATTAAGGTGGTCATACGCTTTTTTCCATTCACCTGTATTGGAGTATAATTCCGCAAGAACTTGATGTGTGGAACGTTCCTCCAATATCAAGTTCAATTTTTTTGAGAGATCTAATGCTTTTAATAATAATTCTTCGGAGAAAGTATAATTTCCAAGCGATAACTCAACTTTCCCCAGAGTATGGTAGCCAACGGAAATAGTGTGAATATCTCCTACTTCCTCACCCAAAGCTATTGCTTCATGAGCAATAGCTTTGGCATTGTCATATTGTTTCAGTTCATAAAACGCAGAACTTTTATTTAAAATAGCTATTGCCAAACGATGTTTATCACCGCTTGTTCTATTTATTTCAATTGACTTTTCGAGCTCGATATGACCTTGCTCGTATCTCTCTAATTTAAAAAGAGATAACGCTTTATTGGCAAGAGTGGCAGCATAAAGTGGCATATTACCTATATCTATACAAATCTTTTCAGCATCCGTCTGATATTCCAGACATTTCTCATATTCCTTAAGTTGATAATATACAAGCCCAATATTGGTTAATGATTGAGCTGTATTATCTTTATCTCCGCTATTTCTACGAATGGTAAGCGCTTCCAAATGATTTTCTAAGGAATTGCTCCACAATCCCATATTCGTGTAACAAGCCCCGATATTATTTAATGTTGTAGCTAAAGTCGGAATATCATTCGTCTCGCGAATAAAGGAAATAGAACTTTGAAAGTAGCGTAGTGCTTCGCTATAATAACCTTCCAAATAATAACTTCTGCCTAAGGCATTTTCAGCCAGAATAACTGATTTTTTATTGTTTGATTGCTTTGCATATTCTAATGATTTTATTGCATGTTCTCTTGCTTGACTATTATTCCCCAAGGAAAGTTCCACTAATGAACCGGTTCTATAAACATTAGATAATAATTGCGAGTCTACGTTGCTTAAATCAATAGAAAGTAATTTTTGCAAAAGCGAATGTGCAATAAATAAATTCGTATGAATTTTTTTCTCAATACGTGAAATCAGAGAAGACACTTTTTTTCCAATGTCTTTGGATCTGTTTTTTATTATTTGCGGTTCGGCTACCATAGGGTATTTCCGTTATAGATTATTGTGGTCTGTAAATCATAAAACTGAAAGAATTTTGTACCGCATTGCCACTTAGGTTATATATACGAATCTGTAATATGCCCCCTACAAACTCATTTGCTGTTGCGATAACGGGAAGCCCGCCGATGGGGGTAACGACTGTTGTATAATTTGCATTTGAATACGTTGTTCCCGTAAGTGTGATTGTATAATATCCGGCATTACTCCAAGCGGCTTCAAAGTTAGGTGTACCGTTCATTATTAATCCATTGGCA
Source organism: bacterium (assembly GCA_022844575.1). Lineage (GTDB taxonomy): Bacteria > Bacteroidota > Ignavibacteria > Kapaibacteriales > UBA961 > UBA2353. Next base: position 14,496 of record JALHLL010000008.1, on the reverse strand, counting down.
TTTACCGTACCATAACAAATTGGGGTTGCTTGTCTTTCGCCTGCGGTACCATTACCGTAACTACGTGTTAAGTTACCTTTAATATTGACTTTACCATCAAAATAACCGGCATACGATGTTGCGGTTGTACTTGTGGCAATACCCTGCACTGCAATAGAACTATCACCGACTACATTGCCGCTTATGGCTATGGCTTTACGCCCATTTGCTACTCCTTTAACAGATGTTCCGTTAGGGCTTGTTGTTTCTCCTAAAACACCCGTACTTGTTGAAGTAGAACCTTCCGCGCGACCATAAACCCCCGTTCCGGAATTGGCTGTACCTTGTACGCCTGTACCGCTTCCTTCATGGGAACCCCACACACCGGAACCATTACCATTTGTACCGGAGTTTTTTCCACGCACACCTGTTGCATCGGTACCCGGTACAACCGAGTTAATGGTTCCCGATGTTCCGACAGCATTTGCGGAGACCGAATTTGACTCACCACGAATACCTTCACTTGTGCCTGTAGCGGCACTATGTGTTCCTGCGACACCTATAGCGGTAGAGCTGATTCCCCTGATACCCGTACCCTGTATTGTTGAACCATATACGGCATTACCCTCACCAAGATGCTGACCCCAAATACCATTACCCGAACTCGTTTTCGTATTATTGATACCTATAATGCCACTCGCATTTACACCTGCCGAATCCTGTCGAATAATACCTATCAATGCTGCCGAGGAATCTTCTTTTGAGATTGTTACTCCCATTATACCCGGATTTCTACCGATAAATGAAGTATGAATACCCACTATACCGATGCTATCGGTACTGCGTCCCATAACGCCTATACCTTTTACTGACGAGCCGAGAACTCCTGAACCACGTCCTGCATGTTGTCCCCAAACACCACTCCCTTTTGTAGTCGTCGTAGAGCGAATGATGCCACGCATACCCGAGGAGTAGGTACCCGGATTATTGGCTTGTACAGTACCTGAATATGTAGTTGCGCTATCCCCGGTCGAAACAACACTCGAACGGATAGTTACTACATTGCCTGTAGCAAAAGTGTTAATAGTTTCCAATGCCGGACCGCTTGCCGTATGTTCGGAACGTATTACTGAACGGGTACCCGCATTTGCTAATGACTTAAACTCTCCGGCATGTCCGGCACCGCCGGCTTCAGCATAAAAAGCAGAACCTATCCCCTTACTTTCAGCATGGAGAGCAGGAACATCGCTCGCTACTGTTGCAATAGAAAACTTTGCAGCTCTGCCATTACCAAGATGATTGATGGAAAAAGCATCGCCGGGTTTATCGTAATTAGCATTAAAAGGTAATCGGAATCCACCCGAGCCACCCGAAGGTTTTGCCCATTCCAGCCGACCGCCGCCTGTTTCGTCGAAAGTTAAAACATCGCCATCACCCGGTGCTGCTCCAACAGTACCGAGTTTGTTCGGTGTAATGCTATGGTCCATAATATACTCGCCTGATATTGAACCAAGTGCCAATGAAAGGCGCACAGCTCCGGTACCTTCACGGGGAGTAAGAATAAAATGCGATGTACCTGTAATTTTATTAACAATGTTCTGCCATTCCACATTATTATTCGTAGCAACTAATGCTTGTCCTACGGTTCCGCCCCTTTTACTTAGTTTTTTTGCTAACAATGAACTGTCGGGTACATTTGCTGCCATAAAGGCATAAGGTACGGTGGTCATTTGTATTCTCGGACTCAACTCTCCATCCTGCAATTCTATGCCTAACCAATAAGGGCGGTCGAAAGCTAAACCGAATATTGGTAAAAATTCACCCAAATACCCATGGAACAATCCATTATCGAAATTGATGGTCTTATTTTCTTGAAAGACTGCATTACCACCGGTTTGAGCATCATATATACGCATTGTACAAGGAAAAGATCCGTTAAGCGGCTTATTATCCTTCACTCCAACACCTTGAACACTTATTCTGCCGGGTATCTGCGCCGATGAGAGATATACACCGAAGAGCATATATATCGTAAATGCGAATATGTATTGCTTCACTTGCATAATTGTTATATATAAAATGAAAAAAAGTCTTAGATGTAGTTTACTAATCGTTCCGTGTTTCAATCCATTCTCGAATTGCCGCTATTCCGTCAATTCTTGATTCAAGAGTCCGCAATACCTCAGGAGCAGCCATATCACCCAAATAATGATTGACGGTTTTTTTTCTGTCTTTGGTAGCATAGGTTACGATTGCAGTCGGTGCATCGGACATTGCTCTGTTTTCATAGACATCTTTCATCGTAAAAAATTCGGCTTTACGAAACAAGTTTACCAATACACGAACGGAATCTACAGGAATCTGCTTCCGTAACTCACCTTCTTTATTGACATATTGTGTACCAATGAATTGAACATCGCCCGTACCGGAAACCGTTACGGTATAGACAGGGCATGTTCCGAAGCAGGGTGTACGTTGTAATGTTATACGTACATCGCTTATATCTTCTTGCTTTGCTTGTAATTGTTCGTTCAGCTCTTTGGTAGATGAACAACCATTGCACCAAACAATAATGCTAAGAAGAATGAAAACGCGTACGCACATAAACATAATAAATTTGATAGACTAAGAAACAATCAGCAAAAATAGCAAATAGAGATGTGAGGAAACCAAGTTTGTGCAAAGCAGAGCTTATGTATATATCGATATCTAAGCTTCAAAGATTGTGCGTTTCATTAAGTCAACAATTTTTGTAGCGACACTTTGCATTGTCAGAACTTGCTTAAAAGGTCATGGGTGAAAGAAATATATGCGACTGCGTCAAGTGATATGTATGCCTACACAAAAGTGGTTTTGTAGAGTGATCTTCGTAATTTTTGACAAAACGATTATCAACAGTCTTCTTTATAATGATTTTTATCTTTGGAGTAGGGATTGTATGTTTTTTCCGTATATTTGTACCACTTCGTTAAGGAAGTTTAGTGCGCAATCAGTGGCATCCATTGATTGCGTTTAGTATATAAACGAAGTACCGAAGATTTAGAGACCAATAAGGTTGACATAGTTTTCGTCATAGAGTGAGTCCGATAGGGCAGAAGAAGTTAAGCAAAAATAAAAAACAAAGCCGCCGTGACGGCTTTGTTTTTTTTATTGTCTGAAGAGTTTTACAGTTTTACAATCCAATAGTATTGTTAATATTTGGAGTACAAGGATGTCAAATCCTATCTACATGACCAAAGAAGGTCTTACAAAAATCGAAGAGGAATTACGTTTTCTGAAAATCAAAGGACGGCAAGAGATGGCATTAAAAATTGCCTATGCTCGTTCTCATGGCGACTTATCGGAAAATGCTGATTATGATGCGGCTAAACATGAGCAGGAATTGCTTGAGATGAAAATTGCGAAACTGGAGGAAACGGTTTCAAAAGTTCAGGTTATTGATCCGAAAGATTTCCCCGATGATAAAATTTATATCCTCTCGAAAGTGAAGTTGAGAAACTATAAAACGAACAAAGACATAGAGTACACATTGGTTAGTGCCGAAGAAGCTGATTTTGCTACGAACAAGATTGCTGTAACATCGCCGCTCGGCAAGGCACTTCTTGGCAAAAAAAACGGTGATACATTCGAGACAAAAGTGCCTGCAGGTGTTATTAAGTATGAAGTTTTAGAGATAAGCAAATCATTTTGATTCCGCATTCTTAAACCTTTTGCAAGTTGATATGCTCTAAGCATCATCTTATGAAGGGTAAGGATATGGCAACTACATTAGCATTTACTTTGGAATCGGATAACGATATAATCCGTGAATATGTAAGTGGCGACACCGAGCGTGCCGTCACTTTTTTTGTTCGCAAATATCAGAGATTTGTTTATTCGGTTGCCATGCGACATATAAAAAATGCGGAAGATGCGCAGGATATAACTCAGGAAGTTTTTATCAAATCGATGAAAGCATTGGAAACATTCCGGGGCGAGGCATCCTTAAAAACATGGTTGTATCGTATAACGGTTAATGCCTGCAAAAACGCTTCACGTAAAAGAAAATTTCTTAGTTTTTTTGATTTGGGTGATGGGGAGGAGGAGGTTGAGTTTGTGTCGGAAGCACCATCGCCATCTCAACTTCATGAAAACACCGAATTTTACGAACGTTTACATTTGGCTTTGGCGCAATTACCTGAAAAACAAAGAGAAACATTTGCTTTACGGTATTTCGATGATTTGAGTTATGAAGAAATTTCGCAAATTCTCGGCACAAGTGTCGGAGGTTTGAAGGCGAATTATTTTCAAGCAGTCCAAAAACTAATGAAGATTTTGCCGGCTTACGGTATCGGAGAGGAGAAATATTATGGATAATAATATACATAGTAGTGACGAAGAAGAAAAGTTGAACGAAGCATTATATAAGGTTCTGCCTAAGAATGATTATTACATTTCCTTAGATTCAGCCATAAAAAACGTATCCGTTAATGTCAATGAACGACTGAAAGAACAAAAGGAAAGAAAAAGATTATTCAAAAAAAGGTTTATCGGTTTTTCGCCGGTTTTAGCTGCTTCACTATGTCTTGTAATATGGATAGTAATGAAGGATAGCCCGCAGACCGATGCTGTGGTATCACAAGAGGCGATATCGAAATCGGTTGAAACTGCCACATTAACAACCGATGAATTTAACGGCATGGTTAATGATGAAGTACGTATTGTTCTCGATGATCTTGAAGATTTTGATGATCCGGTGTTATTATTCGATTCCATGACTTCTTCGGATGTCAATACCACGATAGATGAGTTAACGGAATCAATTTGAGAGCTTTATATTGATTTTATTATCCTGACGAGTATATCTTGCAGGATATATTGTGAGTAAGTGAGCAAATTAAGATAAGAGACCGCAAGAAATTTCTTGCGGTCTCTTATTGTTTAGATGTAATACCACCGTATTATCTACCATTATATGAATAGTCGGACATTATGAAGCGAAGATCGCATACAAAAGCGTAGCGAATGACAATTCTCTATTTTTGTGTTCTGTATCAATGCAAAAAATTGGAATTACAATGTCATTATTCGCATCGCATGTCGTTCGTGCAAGCATTATAAGTGTATTATGTTTTGTTGTTTATTGCTTTACACTTTCACCTGATGTGGGTTTTACCGATAGCGGAGAATTAGCTGCCGTTTGCACCACTCTCGGTGTGGCGCATCCGACGGGCTATCCGCTTTACACGATACTTGGCTATTTATGGACATTGCTTCCATTGCCCTTTCCACCTATTTTTAAGCTCAATCTATTTGCAGCTTTTTGTACTGCACTTTCTGTCGGGTTAATGTACTGGAGTACTCTTTTAACAATGCGTTTGGCATATTCAACCCAAGTAAACACTAAGAATAAAAAAAAGAATACAGTACCCGAAGTCGTTTCGGAGAGTGTTATGGCAGTTATTGCGCCCATTATTGCATTGATTTACGGATTTGCAAGTATCATTTGGCAACAATCGAGTGGTAATGAGGTCTATTCATTGCAATTAGTACTGTATGGTCTGATTATAGGTTTGTTTCTAAGAGCTATGGTCGTAGAAGAACAAGAACGAACTCGCGCTCTTATGATATGGGCAATGGCAGTAGGTTTAGGATTTGGTAATCATGGCACTACAATTCTCTTGGCTCCAGCAATGTTATTTATGTTTTTTAAGAGACCCGATG
>JALHLL010000008.1:0-8804 GCA_022844575.1 bacterium | reverse complement strand
ATGGATGTACGTTCCGCTCCGAAGCTCTTCTTTACCGGATTTTAATTGGGGTGAAGTTCATAGGGGATGGGATAAGTTTTGGTATCATGCTTCCGGTAAACAATTTCAGATTTGGATGTTTAACGGCAGTTTTGAAAAAAATGCAAAGGAGTTCTTTTCGCTTATTCCTTTTCAATTCGGTATAATTGGTTTACCTATCATAATAATGGGTTTGATTCGGCTGTGGAAAAAGCAAACAACTGTATGTATATTCACTCTTTTGTTAATTGTTGGCTGTCTTTTTTATTCTTTTAATTATGGTATTCATGATATTGAGCCCTATTTCGCTCTTGCTATAATGGGGGTGCTATTATTAACCTCGTTTGGCTTATTATGGCTTTATGACATTTTACTGAAAAAGCATTTTACGCCTACTATACTTGCCATTATACTCTGTATAATTCCTTTATCTAATCTGGTCTTAAATTATTCTGAAGCAAATAAATCAAAAGATACTGCAGTTGCTGACTATACGGCATTTATGATAGAAAAATTGCCGAAAAACACACTTATCATATCGGCACAATGGGATTATTGGTGTTCCGCCTTTTGGTATAAACAAGCATGCGAAAACGTGAGACCTGATATTGTTTTAATTGAAAAGGAATTACTACGGCGTACTTGGTATCCGCGTTATATTCAAAGAAAATACCCGTTCTTATTTACCGACATTAAAAAGGAGATGAATGAATACGAACAGGAATTAGAGAAATTTGAAAGCGGAGGCGATTATAGGGATGAAATTGTACAAATGAAATGGGAAAAAATGTTAAATTCGATAATTGCGAATAATTATGCAAAGAGACCCATCTATGCAACAATGGATGTTCTACAATCCGAACAGTCGATGATACGTGGTTACCGTCCGATACCAGAAGGACTTGCGTTTAGAATCGTAAGCGAAAAAGATACATATACACCTATCAAACATAATCCTGACTTTGGTGGTTTAGCTGCTATTCTCAAATCTCATAAAGGTCATTTGTATAAAGGTATGGCGGAGACTGTACAGGCGAATTTGCAAAGTACTGCTTATTATGCGGAGCGAATGGAAAAGGATCCCGCAACAGTACAGTATGCTCAAAAGCAGTTGGAAAATTTCTCAAACATGGGACTGAAGTAAGGGAGTCGGTTATACGAGTCAAAATAAAAAACGTATGCTAAAGTCATTGCCGCCGAACTTGTTTAATTATTAGGATAAAGTATGATTGTGAAGAAGGAGTTTACACACCTACATTTTTCTGAGTGCGTAAAAACTATACCGTTCATAATCTTTCTTATTCTTCTCTGTACGGACTGTAGTTTTGCTCAGCAGGAAACCTTCCCCTTTCGCAAGGACAGTGCATTACGTATCACTTCGCCGGAGAGATTGACACTTGAAGAAGTATTTGCAAATATCAATGCCTATCATCCGAAACTTGTTGGAGCACAGCTTGGTATTGATAATGCCCAAGCACAAGTAAAGCGTGCTTACGGAACTCTCGATCCGCGACTTGATGCGGAAGTGACGGCAAAAAGAGAAACGGAAAAATTTAAACAACAGACAGCCGAAGCCCAAGTGACAGTACCACTCTATTGGGGGCAAAAAATATTTGCCGGTTGGAAACGAAATCTCGGCTTTTTTGACCAAGACTATACAACACCGCTTTCAGGAGAGGCATCCGCAGGCATTGCCGTACCGCTTTGGCGTAATATAATGATTGATAAAAATCGTTCGCAGATATTAAAAGCCGAAGTACAACCAGGCATTGCAGAAAAGGAACTCATTCAAACCCGTAATGAGTTATTCAGAAAAGCTTCTGAAAAATACTGGGATTGGGTAGGTGCTTATAAAAAGTTTGAGATCAATAATAGAGTATTACAGCTCTCCTTAGTAAGAGCTGAAGGGATTAATGAGCAAATACGATACGGCGAAAGACCACTTATTGATTCCGTAGAAAATTATCAGGAAATACAAAGGAGATTGGGTTCCCTTATCAAAGCAAGACGTACATATGAAAAAATGACAATTTCTTTTCAGCTTTTTTTATGGGGTAAGGATGGTACACCTACGGATATACCTGATAATGTTATACCGCCCGATTTCCCGAATGTAGCCGTATTACCCATTGAGCAATATAAACAAGATAGAATAGGGGCATTAACACGGAGACCCGAAATTGCCCTCAATCGAGCCGAGAGAAAACTTGCCGATATTTCTCGTGATTTTGCCAATGAACAATGGAAACCGGATATTACCTTAAAATTTGCTCCTTTTTCCGAACGCTTGAATGAGTCACTAACGAATCGTTTGGACTATAAAATAGGTGTTGATTTTTCGATGCCGCTTTTGTTTAGAGATGCGGGTGGACAACTTGCTGAAGCGGAAATCAAACAACAAGCAACAGACATCAAGCTACTACTGATGCAAAGAGATGTGCAGGCAGAGGTAGATGATGCCGCTTCGGAGTTATTGGCAAACTTTGAACAGTATCAGGTTGCTCGAAATGAAAGAATTGCTGCGGAAAGGTTAGAGGAAGCTGAGCGGGAGTTGTTTACACGCGGTGAGAGCGATATTTTTCGAGTAAATTTTCGTGAGCGATTTACAGCTCAAGCCGCCGAAAAGGAAGTAGATGCTCTTACGGACTACTTTGAAGCTATTGCACGATACCGGTGGGCTGCGGCTTTGTTCTAAGGCAATTGGAGCGGACGAGACCGTCCATTGCTGTTGCATTTCGCAAATAGAATACCCTATATTTGTAATAATTCTCTTATCTATTCAACGGATGCACTATGCGTTTTAGGGGTATCGTATTCTGCTTATTGCTCATAAGTATTATAAAAGAAACTGCTTATACACAAGATCAGGACACAACAAAATATTGGTCACAAGGCGGAAATATAGGGCTTAACTTTTCGCAGGTATCGCTTACCAACTGGGCGGGCGGAGGAAAAAGCACAGTTTCCATTACCGGACTTACCAATCTTTTTGCGAATTATAAAAGCGAAACCTCCATTTGGGATAATTCTTTGGAACTTGGTTATGGTTTAACGAAACTTGAGGGACAGGAATTCCGCAAGAGTGACGATAGAATTATATTAATATCGAAATATGGTCTCAAAGCAAATGATGTATTGAGTTATAGTGCTTTGTTGGATTTTCGTACTCAATTTACGCAAGGGTATAAATATCTTGATGATGGGCGGATTACGCTTATTTCGAATTTTCTTGCCCCTGCTTATGTTAATCTCGGAGCCGGTTTAACATATCGTCCGGCAGATTGGGTGGAAATTATGTTTGCACCCATTTCAAACCGACTTGTCGTTGTATTGGATGATACACTTTCAAAACAAGGTGCTTTCGGTGTTGAAAAGGGTGAACATATCAGAAGTGATTTGGGTATGAACTTTAATTTCTTTTTTAAAAAGGAATTAATGACGAATGTAACATTTCAAACTCGATTCTCTGTATTTGCTCCGTATAAAACCTTAACGACGGCGGTAGTTACATGGGAAACTTTACTTAATCTGAAAGTGAATGATTATATAACGGCAAGTTTTGCAACTGATCTGCTCTATGACGAAAAGATTGCTATAACTCGCGATAATGGTACAGTAGGTCCCGCAACTCAATTCCGAAGTGTATTGGCAATTGGCTTCGGATATAAATTCTGAATGTAATAATGGTAATGCCATTTTTTTCAAATTATTAATCAGGGGTTATTATGGGATTTTTTTCCGAGTTCAAAGAATTCGCTTCAAAAGGAAATGTGGTTGATCTTGCAGTCGGTGTAATTATAGGTGGTGCTTTCGGTAAAATTGTCGGCTCGATGGTAAACGATATTTTAATGCCCCCTATAGGCATGATATTGAGCAACATAGATTTTAAGGAACTTACATTGCCGTTGACAGAGCAAGTTGGAAATAATCCGGCCGTTGCTATTAAATATGGAATGTTTATTCAGAATATTATTGAGTTTGTAATTGTGGCTTTTTGCGTTTTTTTAGTTGTAAAAGGTATGAATTCGTTAAAGCGTAAAAAAGAGGAAGCACCAATCGCGCCTCCCGAACCGAGCAATGAAGAAAAATTATTGACGGAAATTCGCGATCTATTAAAAAAAGCATAAGATATTCCAAAACACCCGCTGACTGCACAAGGCGGGTGTTTTGTATATAAGGTTATTACAATGTTCAGAATTCGATAATGTCACGATTAAGAATAGGGGTTTTATCGGCAGCCGATGCAACCAATCCGAAAACCTGGTCAGGAACGACCTATCATTCTGTACAAGCGTTGCAGGCATATTGCGGTGATATAGTTCATTTAGGCCCTTATCCGGGAAATCCGTGGTTCTATGAGTTTGCAAAGAATAGAGTATCGCGTTTGTTTACCGGTAAAGGAACAAATCTCCATAATTCATACCGTCTTGCAAGAAAATTTTCGTCCTTCTTCTCCAAACGGTTGCAAGAAGTGCAATGTGATGTATTGTATGCCCCCGCAGCGGCAGCGGAAGTATCTTTATTGGAAACATCCATTCCCATTATAGGACTCTCAGATTGCAACCATGTGCTCATTTCTCATTATGATGAATACAAAAATCACCAACAATTTTCTCAAAAGGAGTTTGTACATATTGAACAACTCTTTATAGAAAAATGTACATTACTTGCCTACCCGACCGAGTGGGTAGCTCATTCAACAATTCATGATTGCGGAAAAGACCCAAAAAAAGTATGTATAGCTCCCTTCGGAGCAAATCTTAAAGAGGAGGATATTCCCGATGCTTCGCTCGCAATCAGAACGGGAAAATCTGAAAAATGTACCTTACTTTTTCTTGGTGTGGATTGGGTAAGAAAAGGAGGGGCGCTTGCATTCGATACATTACAGTCATTAAAAAAGATGGGGATTTCAGCAGAGTTAATAGTGTGTGGTTGCGTACCACCTAATAAGTTCAGAGACGCAGATATGAAAGTAATTCCCTTCTTGGACAAAAGAAAGCCGACTGAAAAAAATGAGTTACGTCGTTTATTGTTAGAATCTGATTTCCTACTTTTACCAACAAGAGCTGAATCGTACGGCATAGTATTTTGTGAGGCAAGTGCATTCGGTATTCCTTCCATAACAACCGATGTTGGTGGAGTTACGGGTGTCGTACATAATGGAAAAAACGGATATACTTTACCTTACACCGCTAATGGGAATGATTATGCGCGTATAATTGCCGATATATGGAACGATGAAAAACGATATTGTCAATTATCGTTTACAAGTAGAAATGAATTTGACATGAGACTTAACTGGAAAACTTGGGCGCATACAATTTCCGATAAATGCAATGGAATTCTAAGATGATGTAAACTAAGTTTTGATATATCAATATTCTTACAGGTTCTCTATATACTTATGCACTAAACTTCGACTTAGCCCTATAATGGTTTTTCCCATACAGTGTTCTAAAATTTCGGTGCTTCAAAATCTTTAATTTCATCTCTACACCAAGCAATAGCTTCGTTTATATTTTTCTGCAAATGCATTTTGTTACCGCAAAAATATAATTCTTCCAAATTCACAGTAATTTCTTCTGGAAGATCGGAATATAATAATCGGGAATGAAAATCAAAACGTTCGGGCGAATATTTCATACGTAATAACTCTATAAGGGGGCGTAATATAAATGCCTGGTAAAAAGCAAATGCTTCTATCGGTTTATTCCTTTGTAATTCTTTTTCGGCAAATCCGCAGAATAACTCGAATGAATCACGGATACTCATATAACGGTTTTGTATCTTACTCTTTTGTTGATTAAAGTCAATATGAGGTGTATTTTCCGATAAGCGAACCGTATCTTTAATAAACCGTGAGTTGCCATGTATTTCCGGCTCCAGAAATAACATCTTCGATTCTGGTGTGAATATGGTAATATCAATAAGGAGGGTCGGAGGGCAGTTTTCGCAAAGAATAAAAGTTTGTGCTCCACCATGCCATGTAGGCATCGGAATCCGATATAGATATTTTATGCCTAAGTTTTGTTTTACATAGTGCTCGAAAAGTTCCTGAAGCACAGAAACATCGCCATTTGTTAATAAAGAAATGTCAATGTCTGAAAATGTATCGGCACGACCAAATGCAGCAGAGCCGCCTTCCCATGCCGCGATTATATCGTTTCTGTCATCAACAAATTTTTGTATTCGGCTACGTAAAAATTCTCTTTCATACAACATGATAAGTCCTTGAATGATGTAATAATTGAGATACGATGATACACAATGTCAAGTTTCAACGTTTTACCGTAAATTTGACTTTTGTTAACGTTCTTAGCAACTTTTTAGACGCTCAGGTAGTTATTATGATGAGAAATCGGGGACTTTATTCATGAGCAGAGTATCAATATCATTTTGTATAGCATGTTTTTTCGTATCGTTTTTCTATGTTTCGGCTCAGGAAGACCGAATACGATACGGATTGTATGGAAATGCTTATCTAAATATCCACACATCATCATTCAAGGAACTACCCGGTGTGCCGACCTGTTGCCCTCAGTACACGGAGGGTACGGGAAGCGGTCTGGGTGGCGGTTTTCTTTTTGAAATGCCTTTGTTCGGGTCAACCTTATTATCCTTACGTTTAGGCTACGCGGATTTTTCCGGTTTAATAGAGAGCTCTGAAAAACAACCTACAGCAAACGGACTAACCAATTTTACCCACGAGCTTGATGCTACTTTACCCGCAATCACATTTCATCCCTTAGTAGGGTATGAGATTTTTAGCAGTTTCAGACTTCATGGCGGTTTGGATTTTTCATATTTAATGCCACAAACTTATACGCAAAAGGAAGTGGTTGCCGATCCGAATGGAGTTTTTGTACCTGAAAATTCAAGAGAACGCAATGTTACGACAGGTGATATTCAAGAAAGCTCAAGTTTTATGTTTTCTCCGATGATTGGGGCAAGCTATGAATTTCCAATGAATACAAATAAGACATTGTTATTATGTCCTGAAATATATTATCAGCACGGATTTACAAATGTTAACTCAACTTTGGATTGGAAAGTTTCCTCGGTACGTTTCGGATTAGCTTTAAAGTTCAGTCCGAAACCCTTACCACCGCCGAAACCCGAACCTATTCCCGAAAAGAAACCGGAAGTGGTACCGGAAGTCATTGTTAAAGAAGAACCCAAACCGGTTGAACCTTTGCGTGCTTCCGTTCGTGCCGTAGGCGTAAATGAGAATGGTAATGAATTTCCTGTAGGTACTATAAAAGTAGAAGAGTTCCTATCAACACAAATGAGACCCTTGTTGAATTATATCTTCTTCGATGAAAATTCCGATAAGATTGATAAGAAGTATACATCTCTTTCATCAGGTCAATCAAAAACCTTTTCGGTTCAATCATTGTTTAATTCATCAACAATGGAGACATATTATCATATGATGAATATAGTCGGAAAGAGACTGACCGAAAATCCGAAAGCAAAATTGACAATAACGGGTTGCAATGCTGACCTTGGTACGGAAAGAAATAATACTGATTTATCGCGTCGTCGTGCTGAATCCGTAAAACGGTACTTTATCAATAATTGGAATATTGATCCTTCTCGGCTTACGATTGCATTTAGAAATTTATCCGAAAAGCCATCCAATAACAATGAGGCCGATGGAATTGTTGAAAACAGAAGAGTTGAATTACAGTCTGATAATTGGGCAATACTCGAACCGCTTGTACTTACAGATACTCTCCGAACGACAAATCCGCCTGTGTTACGTTTTTATCCTTCGGTACAAACCTTAGTACCTCTTAATACATGGAACTTGAGTGTTTCGCAACAATCGAAAGTGTTAAAAGACTTTTCGGGAACAGGTGGAAGAAATGTTACATCACCATTGGAATGGAATTTTAATGAGGAAAAAACAAGTATTCCTTTACAGTCCCAACCATTGGAATACACACTTTCTGCATCAAATACCGATGGTCAATCGGATAAAACGGAGATTCAAACTATTCCTTTGGAACAAGTAACTATTCGCAAAAAACGTTCGGAACAAATTGCAGACAGAGAAATTGATAGGTATAGTCTTATCCTTTTTGATTATGATAAAGCGGACTTAGGTAATGGCAATAAGAAAATCATAGACTTTGTTAAGCCACGCATTGCGAAAAACGCTACGGTATCCGTAACAGGATTTACCGATAGAACAGGGGATGATGAATACAATAAGAGTCTTTCTTCTCAAAGAGCTTCGAATGCAGTTAAGGCACTTGGAAAAGGTACTTCTATCGGTGAAGGTGAAAAAATGTTATTTGATAATAATACACCGGAAGGACGTTTTTACAATCGTACGGTAACCATTCTCGTCGAAACACCAATTTCTAAATAAGGTGCCTCATTTATATGAATACGATTAATGCAAATGAATTGAAAGAAAGACTTGCGAATGATTCGGGGAACCTGATTATTCTTGACGTACGTCAGAAAGAAGAAAGGGAGCAAGAGAAAATTGAAGGTGATACATTATTTATCCCTTTAGGTGAATTACCTTCCAGACTTGAAGAATTACAGCCCTATAAAGACAAGGAATTGATTATATATTGCCGAAGTGGTAATAGAAGCGGTCAGGCATGTGCTTTTCTTGAGCAACATGGCTTTTCAAATACAGTTAATCTAATCGGCGGTCTGCTGAAATGGTAATCGAGTATTTGCTTTATCATTTTACGTACAATTCCGATATACTATGAAAATTGCTATACTGACAGGCGGTGGTGATTGTTCCGGTATGAATGCATTCG
>JALHLL010000007.1:29792-31737 GCA_022844575.1 bacterium | reverse complement strand
AAAACTTATGATGCGTATTTACTTTCTTTTATCCTTATTCTTCCTCTTATTCTCTAAAGCTCAATCACTTCCTCCATTCAAAGGAATTGCAAGCCACAAACAGTCAGTCAGTTCTTCCACACAGAAGGCAAACAGTAGTTATACCTTTAGCGAACATGTCGCTCCGATTATTTGGGAACATTGTATCAGTTGCCACCGCGATGGCGAGATTGCACCTTTTCCTTTAACAAGTTATTCGGAAGTTGCCGAGAATGCGCTCACTATAGCAGCCGTTACCAAATCGCGCTATATGCCCCCTTGGAAGCCGAGTAAGTACATGCATTATGCCGACGAACGCGGCTTATCGGATGAAGAGATTCAAACGCTATATGATTGGGCTTATGCAGGTGCTCCGGAAGGTGACCCGACAAAAACACCTCCGGTACCGATTTTCCCTTCGGGTTCGCAATTAGGCACACCCGATTTAGTATTGAAAATGGCTGAAGAATTTACGGTAAAAGCCGATTTTAAGGATGAATATAGAAACTTTGTCATACCTTTTAATTTCACATCCGATAAAAATCTTTCAGCAGTTGAATTCAGACCGGGAAATCCCGCCGTTGTGCATCATGTGTTGATGTGGATAGATACGACAGGTGCAGCACGTAAAAAGGATGCTGCTGATCCACTACCCGGATTTTCAGGATTCGGTGGTCCCGGTGTTGATGATGCTATTGTTCTTCCTGCTGCTTGGGTGCCCGGAGCCGTGCCTCGATTCTTTCCCGATAAAATGGGGGTGCGCATA
The DNA here is from genome assembly GCA_022844575.1 of bacterium. Taxonomy (GTDB): domain Bacteria; phylum Bacteroidota; class Ignavibacteria; order Kapaibacteriales; family UBA961; genus UBA2353. The sequence continues at coordinate 30,953 of JALHLL010000007.1, read as the reverse complement.
CCTAAGGGTGCCGATTTGATAATGCAAATACATTATGCACCTTCGGGATCGGTGCAAAAAGATCAATCAAGTATCAATCTTTTCTATTCCGACGATCAGTTTATACGACAAATACGGGAAGCCGCTATCAATCCTACCCATTTAACGGGTGCAATGATGGCATTTATTTTAGCACCTGATACGAAAGGGACATTTAAGGGTGTGCTTGATGTTCCCTATGATTTTTCTCTTATGAGTATAGCACCGCATATGCACCTTATCGGAAAGAAAGTAAAATCGTTTTGCATAAAACCGACGGGTGATACGATTCCACTTATTGAGATAAAAGATTGGGATTTTAACTGGCAGGGCTCTTATACATTTAAGAAACTTCTGAAAATTCCAAAAGGATCAAAGGTATATTATGAAGCCGATTATGATAATACGGTCAATAATCCGTTAAATCCGAATACTCCACCGAAATTGATGAGATGGGGTGAAAAAACTACCGATGAAATGTTCTTATGTTATTACTTCGGAACAATCTATGTACAAGGTGATGAGAATATTTCTTTGGAAACACAAAGTACAACGGGAATTTATGATAGTGATTTTTCTTCGAATCATGTTTCGGCTCACATAGTACCGAATCCCATTGTGAATGCAGGTATTATTCAGTTTAATGTGGAAAAGAGTGGTACATATTCCATTACTCTCCACGATAATTTGGGTACAATACAAAAAGTACTATTACACAATAAAGATTTCCCTATCGGCAATCATACCATAGATTTGCCTGTTTCGGAATATACAAGCGGAACATATAGTATTCGCATTCATAACAAAACATATAATAAATCAATTCCTTTTGTACTTATTAAATAATGAAATCAGTACTTACGATATTGATAGTTTGTTTATCCATTCAGTTCAGTGGACTGTCACAACAATTTGTACAACTCTCACAAAGTGATTTGTCAGAAAAAGGAATAAAAGTGCTGATATTTTTGAAAGAGGGATGTCCTATATGCCAAAAGTATATCCCTCTCTTAAAAGATATTGTACGTGATTTCAATAAAGATTCCATACGTTTTTACGGTATTTTTCCCGATAAATCGCCGAATACACAATCAATCAATAAATACATCAGAAAATACGATATTCCCTTTCCAGTGTATATTG
>JALHLL010000007.1:13189-29782 GCA_022844575.1 bacterium | reverse complement strand
AATTTTCGGGAGCAACGATAACACCGGAAGTTGTAGTTTTTGATTCCGAAGGAGAAATACGATATTCGGGAAGAATAGATGATTGGTTTGTAAGTTTCGGGAAGAAAAAAACGAACCCGACAATTCACAATCTTAGAGATGTTTTACAAGCTCTTATGTACAAACAACCCATCAGTGTTAAAAAAACAGATGCGGTGGGTTGTTATATACCGCTTTAGTACATAAGTTATTAACCTTATTCGATGACCTTTACCAAATCTTATATTCATGTACCAGAGATATAAGCACTTGTTCACTTAATATCCGATTAAATTCATTACTCACTCAATATTTTTTATAATATTTTCAAACTCAATGAGAAGATTATTGACAGCTTTACTTGTCTCGTTATGCGTAATAGTGCCTTCATGAGAAATTTTCCCTTTTACCCCATGTATCAACAGGCAAGTTTTATCGGTAAATGAAGCTTCTATAGTTTTCATAAGTAATTGTAACTCTTCATGCCCTTTTAAACCTAATGCCGAAGCGGTAATTAAAGCTGTTGGTTTACCCGAGAAAATAGTTGTACTTACACACCATTCAATAAGATTTTTCAATCCGCTTGGAATGCTAAACACATATTCCGGAGTACATATTAAGATACCGTCGGATTGAGCAATCTTCTCCCTTATTTCTAAAACTATGTCGGGTGTATTGTGCACCGATTGTTCAGGATTAAAATGAGGTAACTGTCTTAATTCAGTATATACCTCCCAAGCAAAATTATTGTTGTTTTTTTGTACAATATGTTCAACTAATCGTAGATTAGACGAGTTTTCACTCGCACTTCCGATAATAGCCAGTATTTTCTTTTTGTTATTCATGTCATTACAATACACTTTCTAAGTTCCGTTAACATGTAAAGAACGGAAGAATATTATCCTCTTCAATACAATTCCGGTAACAAGCACATGGAAATTTAATACAAATTATTGCCCTCTATTCTCCCATTCCAGAATTTGTTTTTTGGATGCCAATGCCCTCCAACTCAGTTCCAGCAGTTCTTTTAGCACATCATCCTTGCATGAATTTACCCACATACATATATACGGATAATTTTTATAATGGTCTGGTATATGAAACACTTCGGGATAAGAAATCAAATAATGCTCATGATATTGAAAATCGAGCCGTATGGGAATAAATTCACCGTTGTCATGTAATCGGCTCATCAACTTACCACGTACCTTAATGGAAGGTGTTCCTTCATGAGATATTGCATCTTCTGCACCCGGGAACTTCAATGCAATAGCCCTTACCTGTTCAAAATCAGCACTATTATATAATCGGACTCCTTTCATATAAACCCTCCGACTTATTTATCTGTTAATACAGTAGGAAACTACTTTCTCTATTTGCCCTTCATCATTAAATTCATATACATCGCATGCGGAGACAAAAGCAACGGTTTCCCCATCACGTATAAACTTTGCCGTACCGTTTATGGCAACTTTGTTATTTTCCACTATCGTATTAAGTTTTTTGAAGTCGGTCTCTACCGTTTTAAAATAAGATGAAACCTCATTGCACTGTTGCACAATTGCCGCTTTTCCACTCAGATGTTTTTCACCAACTATTTCCCAACTCGCATTCTCATGAATATATCCGTATATACCTTCAAATTTTCCTTCAGAAAACATTTCAGCTATTTCTTTAATTGTATATTTCATATAATATTTGCTTTTATGTAGAAAAATAGTGTTACTTCTTTTTGAAAACTTCACTTACAGAATCGGCAATCATCTGAGGAGTAATGCTTTCCATACACTCAAAGTGACCTAAAGGACATTTGTCACGACCAATATGTGAACATGGTCTGCATGGTATATTCACCTCGATTATACTATGTGCAGTGCCATACGGAGCAAATCCGAACTCCTTGACAGTGGAGCCGAATATTGCAATAACAGGAATCCGTCTGGCGGCTGCAATGTGCATCAAACCGGAATCATTGCTAATCATCACAGAACATTTGTCAATTTCCTTAACACTTTCGCTTATTGATAAATTTCCACCATAATTGATAATGGGAAAGGGTATATTCTTTTCAATATTTTTGCACAGTTCTTTTTCATCTTCACCACCGAGTAATACAAAAGCAGCATCAGCGAATCTATTTCTTAACTCCTTTATCAATTCGGTAAAATGCTCTTGTGGATAGCGTTTTGTATAGTGTCTTGCACCCGGGGCAATGCCTATTATTATTTGTTGCGACTTTATTTCGAGATGAGGTAAATATTCTTGATTATTTTTTTCCGATTCCAACCACAATTCTAAACCCTTACCATCATTTTTAACATCCCATTCCTTTGCAGTGCGTATATATCGTTCTACAATATGCGTGATCGGCTCGCCTATTCCTTTTTTTCTGTGCACGAGTTCTAATTTTTGTTGGCGGAATTTGTCAATCAAACCATATTCTTTTCCTATTCTGGCTCTTATTATTGCCGTACGAATATTCCTATGCAAATCAAGTACAATATCATACTTCTTTCCGCCATTACACTCTACAATTTCTCTTCTTTTCTCTAATAATTGCTTTATTCCCTTTTTCGTATCAACGGTAATAATTGTGGTGCAATGCGGATTGTACAAAACGGCTTCGGTATAATTTAATCCCGTTACCATAACAATATTGGCATCAGGAAATTGATTTCTCAAACACCGTAATAAAACGGAGGTAAGTACAATATCACCAAGCGAGCTAAGTCGCAAAATACATATAGAAATATTTTTTCTCATGTATCTTTTATAGCAATTCTTCAAGTTCGTTTAACCATAAAGTACTAACCGCATCACTCGGCATACGCCAATCACCCCTTGGCGATAAAGCAACGGAACCTATTTTCATCCCATCAGGCAAACAAGAACGTTTAAATTGTTGCGAAAAAAATCTACGGTAAAACTCTGCCAACCATTTTTTTATAGTCTGACGCTCATATACACCTCTAAAAGTCCATTCCGCAAAAAAGAATACTTTTCGAGGTGAAAATCCATAACGAACGACATAATACAAAAAGAAATCATGAAGAATATAAGGTCCTACTGTTTCTTCCGTTTTTTGCACAATATTCCCCTCATTATCCGGGGGTAATAATTCCGGCGAAACAGGCGTTGCGCAAATATCATGGAGAGTATTTGACATTTCTCCATTATATTCTTCCGCAGCAGCCCACTCAATAATATAACGAACTAATGTTTTCGGAATACCACTATTAACGCCATACATTGACATATGATCGGCGTTATAGGTACACCAGCCCAGCGCAAGTTCGGAAAGGTCGCCCGTTCCGATAACAATGCCCCCAACCTGTTGAGCTATATCCATAAGAATTTGGGTTCTCTCTCTTGCTTGTGCATTTTCATATACCAAGTTATGAACGGAGGAATCATGCCCAATATCATTAAAATGCTGCTGTACTGCCGCATGAATCGGTATATGTCTTACTGTGATTCCGGCATATTTCGCTAAACTTTCCGAATTACTTTTTGTTCTTTCCGTAGTTCCGAATCCCGGCATTGTAATCGCTATTATATCCTTGTTATCATACCCTAAACGTTGAAATGTTTTTAAACATACAAGAAGTGCCAACGTAGAATCCAATCCGCCCGAAAGTCCCAATACAACACTTTTACAACCTATATGTTTAAGCCGTTTTGCAAGACCCGTTGATTGTATCATCATTATCTCTCGACATACATCTTCGCGCTCATGCTCCGAACCCGGTACAAACGGAGTTTGAGGAATCTGCCTTAGAATCTTATCGGTTTCCTTTTCATGGTGCTCAAAACTTAACATTCGATACGATAGTGTTCTACTTGAACCGAAAGAGTTATTCCTCAATCGCTCATTATACAAACGTTCTATATCTATATCTGTAAAACAAATCTTCGTGTCAAAAGAAAATCTTTCCGTTTGAGCGAGCACATTACCATTTTCCGCAATAATAGAATGCCCACTAAAAACAACATCGGTACTCGATTCACCCGCACCTGCTGCTGCATATAAATAAGCAGCAATACATCGTGCTGATTGAGAACGAATAAGTTGTTCTCTATAATTGCGTTTGGCAAGAAGTTCCACACTTGCCGATAAGTTGACAAGAATGGTAGCTCCGGCTATCGCTTGAGAAGAACTCGGCGGTATAACAGACCAAACATCCTCACAGATTTCACAACCGAACATAATTCTTTCATCTTGCAAGGCGGTAAAAAGTAAGTCCGTACCGAATGGAATTTCTTCACCGGCTATAGTTACCGTTTTTATATCGGTATCATTACCCGAAGAAAACCAACGTTCTTCATAATATTCGGCTGTATTAGGCAAAAATGTTTTGGGAACAATACCCAGTATCGAACCATTGGAAAGGATGACTGCACAGTTAAATAGTTTACCACCTGCTGAAATTGGCGCACCGACAATAGTCGTCATTTTCATTGTTTCGGTGCAGTACTGTATCTCTTTTAATGCTTCTACGGAGGCGTTGAGCAGAGTTGATTGATAAAACAAATCGCCGCATGTATAACCCGTAACACACAATTCAGGAAAAACAACAAATGAACAACCGCTCTTCGCAGCCGTTCGAAGTGCTTCGTTTATTCGAGAAGTATTAAATCGAATGTCGGCTACTCGCAATTCGGGCGAGCAAACACCGACCCTAAACATTGAAAAATCTGAAAGAAGCATTGTGTCCGAATATTTTACCAATAAAAACAACTACGAAGATACGGCTTCAAAATTTTTTGCGTGCTAAGAGGTGCGCCAAACCATCTTTCACATAACTTCAAGTCTCTATGAATTACAAGAAAGAAACATTGCGCTCCTTAATCTTCCTTTTGAGCAAATGACCTATTGCAATCCTTGCAAATACATACTTTATCTGTTATAATCGGATACATACTGAAAAAAACACAAGTGAAGAAGTAAGCAATGATAGACCTAATACTACGGAGTCCTTGTAAATCTGTTTCAATATTTATTGAATTACAGAATGGGCAATGCTGAACATACGATTTGTTGTCTTCACTTTCCCCAAATCGAGAGAAGAGCATTTCTTTCGCTTCTTTGAGATCTTTTTCTCTCACCATCAACTTGATACCACCCAAAGCATTATCAAATAGAAGATACGTGCTTATCGTGTTCTCGTCAAACAAGTAAGATGAAATCCCCCCATCTTCCAACTTCCCCTTGGCAAATTGCGCATCAAAACTTTTTGAATATGTTTTCAGAAGAACTAATCTGTCACTCATACAAACTCCATGGGCTCACAGTAATTTTCGAATGGAGAGTTTAACAAACAAAAAACCGATTGGCACATAAAAAATGTACACAACCGGTTTTTACTTCCATTGTTGTTAAGGTATTCTTTAAATACCTTAACGACCTTTCTTTTTATGACGATTTTTGCGCAAACGTTTTTTACGTTTGTGCGTAGCCATTTTATGGCGTTTGCGTTTTTTTCCGCATGGCATAAATACCTCGCTGAACTAAGTGAATAAAATTATTTTTGTTGTGTAAGTTCTACTAATGCAGCACGCGCTCGTGAAGCAATATCCGTGTCTCGTGTATTAACTGCACATTTTTTCAGCCAATCTATAGCTTGTTCCTTCTTGTCAATCTCAAAGTACATAAAAGCCAGATTAAACTGTGCCGCACCATTTTGCGGATCAATGTCAAGAACGCTTTTTGTCATCATAAGACCCTCATCCCGCTTTCCCGACTTGAACAAAGAGTAACCGTAATCTATTCTTACAGTTGGTTCCCTCATTTCAAACTCATTATAATACCGCTCATATAAGCTAGCGGCATTTACAAAGTCGCCTGCATCATAATATTTATTGGCAAGCGTATAGGTTTGCTCTTTGTTCGGTTTGGATTTCTCCACTTCGTACCGTGCAATTCCAAAGGATAATCCTCCTATTGCTACGGTAATCAATATGGCTATTGTTATCCCAAATCTCATACCGTGCTCACCTTTGCCCATTGCTTTACACCATGTCGAATATCTTTTTTCAGGTTAATTATGCCTTTACTTCTGCTTTCTTACGCCCTTTTTTCAAATCTTTGTTTACTCTTTGCTGAAATTCCGGCGAGGCTTTAAAGAGAGGAACATATCGTTTCTCAAGCGCTACTGGTGCTCCTGTGCGCGGGTTGCGTGCCATACGCGATTTACGACTTTTAACCGAATACACGCCGAATCCACGCAATTCGATACGATTTCCTTCTGCAAGCGAATCCATAATTGCCGAGAATACTCCCTCTACAATCACCTTAGTTTCTACACGTGTCAAGCCAATTTTGTCTGCAATTGAATTAACGATGTCTGCTTTTGTTACTGTTGCCATAGCTCCCTATAAATCAAATGTTTGCATAAAAGAATAGCAAAAATAAGAAAGCTGGTCGGATAACCAAAGTTTTTGGATGATTTCTTTTCATTTATTTAAAACTGGGGTGTCCATACAAAGCTTACGAACGGTGCAATAGCCGGTGCTGTCCATACCGATAAACCAAAATCGGCGGAGACATGAGTATTGGCGATACGCAGCCCAAGTAAAGCACCTGCATTCATTGGTTTAGCTAAGTCCGAGTTCCATAGTTCACAGATGAAATGGACATCATTCATTGCCGTGAATTTGGTATCGAATCCTAAAGCAATGCCCAATGCCCCATTAGGATATTGCACATTAAAATTACCGAACCTTCCACCGGAGATTGTGAAAAAATCTTCCGCCCCATGCTTATAGAACATTGCCAATGTAAGTCTCGTTCGGGTCATCGTAAAAGTTCCGTTACCGTAAAAATGCAACATTTGGTTAGCATTGTTCAGCCATGCCAGATTGCTCCCGACTGCCAATGTAAAGCCACCCGGCATTGCTATGTTTTTTTCGGAATAGATTGTTGCTTTTACATTGAGCAATGTCCCTTGTTCAGCAGCCGATATACCCGGTATAATAGTTCTGCCTGCCGTAATTGAAAATCTGTCATACCCCGCACCTGCATATAACATTAGCAGTTCAAAATTTCCCAGAAAATAGTTATCCCCTATCGGATCGGCTGTAGGTAAAAGGAAAATTCTATGATTATGACGATACAACTTTTCGAAAGGTCTTAATTCCGCAATCTGAGAGCATGCTATTTCAGCAGTACCTATCATTAATTTTATTTTTAATGTTGTTCCGTTTTTATCATCTTCAATTATATCACGAATTATACCCGAATATTCTTCACCGTTTATAAGCCGAACATAATATACTTCATCCTGCGGCGGATCAAAATCATCGGGAAGTTTAATTTGCGCGGACAAATCTACCCGAATACTGCATAAAAAAAATATAAAAAAAAATAGCCGAAGCAATTTCATAATTGTAATTCGGAATATTGTTGGACTACATTATCTGCTACGGCATTCGAAAAAGCTAATTGACCGCATGCTGCATCAATATCTTCCCCGCTTGATGAACGTATCATAACCGTTACATCATTATTTTGAAGTAAACGAATAAAAGTACGGAATTTTTCATCGCTTGCAGGTTTTAAATCGGCAGCAATACCCGTAGGATTTGTAAATTCTATATCATGGAAAGGTATTACATTCACTTTCGATGGAACTCTTCGGGTAAATTTTGCCAAACGTTTTGCATCAAGCTCACTATCGTTTATTTCATTGAATAAAATATATTCATATGTGATTGCCCGTCTGGTTTTTCTGTAATAATATTCTATTGCATCACCAAGTTGTTTCAAATCATATTTACGGGCAATCGGCATAATTGCATTACGTAAACCATTTGTTGTGGCATGAAGAGAAATTGCAAGTTTTATAGGGCTTTTTTCATCAGCCATTCGTATAATTCCGGGTATGACGCCCGCCGTTGATAATGTAATTCTCTTTGAACCGAGCAGCGGTTCCTCACCGTAGGTAAAAATCGAAACGGCATTCATCACATTGTCGTAATTAAGCATCGGTTCGCCCATACCCATAAACACAAGATTCGTGATTTTTTTGCCGATATACTTCTGAACTTCCAATAACTGATCAACGATTTCAGCCGTTGCCAAATTACGTTTTAACTTTAGTGATGCCGTTGCACAAAATTGACAATTAAGCGGACATCCGACTTGTGTAGAAACACAGATAGTCATTCTTTTTGGCGTGCCTTCTTCCGTTACCATCTCACTCGGTATGAGAACAGTTTCGATAGCTCTGCCATCAAATAATTCAAAAAGGAATTTTTTGGTTCCGTCTGCCGATTCCTGTACCTTTTGCAAGCGAATTGAACTGAATACAAACTCTTCGTTTAGACGAACGCGTATATTTTTCGGCAAAGTGGCAATATCATCGAAGTTGTTCACCTTATGCGAATACACTGCATCAAAAATCTGAGCGGCACGGAATTGCTGCTCACCTAATGCACGTATTTGCTCACGCAATAGGGGTAATGTATAGTTTTTCAGAAAGTTCGGCGTTTTCATTATGCAACTTACTCGATATTCATATCAATTATTGGACGGTTGCCCTTAAACATAATTTTTTATCATCATCGAAATAACCTATTTTGCCATTATCTCACAAATCCTTCAACTTCATGGATTCCACTTTTACAACGGTTCTGTCCTTACTTATCATTGTTTGTACCGTAATTGCCATAATACGCCATTATGATGTACGACTTGTTTTGTTTACAGCCGGTTTACTTCTTGCCTCATTAGCGGGCGATCCCCTGCTTGTATTCAAATCTTTTGAAAAAAAAATGGGCGATGGTGGCATCATTGCTCCTATATGTTCAGCAATGGGCTATGCCTTTGTGTTAAGAGCAATCGGCGCGGATAAGGAAATGGTCAGATTACTTATTACCCCCATACGAAAAATTCGTTTTCTTCTAATACCGGGCGGATGTTTAATAGGCTTCTTTACCAATATGGCAATTACAAGCCAAACCGCTTCTGCGGCGGCGGTGGGTCCTATACTTATCCCTATTATGATAGCAGCACGTTGGCACCCGATTATCGCCGGTGCAACCCTTGTTCTCGGATGTTCGGCAGGTGGTAACTTATTTAATCCGGGTGAACCCGATATTGTTACGATACATAATGCATCAGGTATTGCAATACCTGATATTATCAACTCTGTAGTCATGCCTGAAATGACAGGATTTCTTGTAGCTGTTATCGTATTCACAATTCTTGCTTATTTGGTGGTGCCAAAGCAAGAATTTCAAGAGTCCGAATTTCATTCGGAAGAATTTTTACGAACAAAAATAAATTTTGCAAAAGCTTTATTACCTCCTTTGCCTATCATCTTGCTAATGTGCTCACAACCTTCGTTTTCACCTTTTGATAGTATATTAATGATATACCCGAAAGGTATCCCCGTTGCACACGCTATGATTTTTTCGACCATTATTGCCATAATAGTGGCACATGGTAAGATAAATGAAAAAGCCGAACAGTTTTTCGAAGGAATAGGGTATGGATTTATTCATGTTATTTCATTAATCATAACAGCGACATGTTTTATTGATGCTTTGGAAGCGGTGGGTTTAGTGAAGTATTTAGTTCGTTCCGTCGAGGATTTCGGAATAATGGCAAAAAGTATCAGCGGATTCGTACCATATGTATTTGCGGTTTTGTCCGGTTCTGGTACAGCACCAAGTGTAGCATTCACAAATGCTGTCGTGCCTACACTATCAAAAGTAAATACATCGGGTGCGGTTGATATCGGACTACTTGGGGCAATAGGAGCTACATTCGGAAGAACAATGTCACCTGTAGCAGCGGTGGTAATTTTTGCAACAAGTTTATGTCATGTTAAGCCCTTGCAGATTGTAGAACGCACAGCACCCGCACTATTGTGCGGGTTTATTGCCGTACTTATTATTATGTTATTGCGTTAGTCTATTTTACTTAATCACATGTAATGTGCCTTTTTTAGTATTATTTATGACAATCGAATAATATCCCGATGGGATATTCTGAACCGAAAACCGAATAGAACCGTTATTCGATGTGTATTGTATTTGATATTTATTGCCTAAAATATCATATAAATACACGCTCATTACACTTTCATTATTATCCTCTGAACGGACTTCTACCCAATTATTGGCAGGATTAGGGAAAATGTGCTTATCCGCAATGCTTCCCCAATTATCTTCATCTACTCCGGTAATAAATCCATTATAGTAAAAATCACGGGTTTTCCTTAATAGTTCACGTATGCCCTTTGCATTTTCCATTGTGCCATCCGCTTCTGCATTCCCTACAGGTGCTGCAAGTGCTAAACAGTAGGCAAACCGTAATGTCTGCCCCGGTAACATTGTAAAAGTACCGGTAGATAACATTGTTTTCAAATCGGTGTTGAGCATTGAATCTATTTTATTGCCTCTCGATATAAAATCGTAACGCCTTTCGCTTGTAAGCGGATCTTCCACAATTGGATAAAGTATTGATGAGGATAATCCTATTTGCTCAGAAATCGGGAATGCGTATTCAGCTACTTTTAATATCCGCATAGGATCTTGAAGATTAACTGAAGGTGTTTCCAATAATGTAATACCCAGATATTGAAATCCTTTTCCGGCCTCACTATTACCCAAACTTGTCCACAAATAAAATCCTTCAATATTATTATCATTAAAGTATCGTCCATTATCATTACGTCCGGCAGTTGTAAGACCTATTCCAATATCTGGATCTAATAACTGCCCAATTACACAATCGAACAAAGTATCTTTCGAGCTATTAGTAATCGTATTCTGCACGACAACTACCGAACTTAGAAATCCCGAATTCCATGTATAGATTCGTTCATCATATTGTAAACCGAATGGAAATCCTTGTGCTTTATTCTCGAACCTCGAAATATCTGTGTCTTTGTATCTGCTATGAAACATCTCATTTGAGTAAAAAGACACTCCTTTGGGGTAAACAGCAGAATTCCTTTTGCTGACATCGGCAACATATTGACCAGTAAATGCATTTCCATCATTGGTTTTCCACAATGACCACGGCACACCTCCTCCTTTTTTCGTTCCATCATTATTGTAATCTGTTGAGCGTTCTATTGCGAATTTCGGAAAATCTTCATCCTTTGTTTTGACACCGTCTTCGGTATTACCCGGCGTCATCCATGAGCGTCCGCTATTGGGATTATAACCAATAGTAACTAACTTCTGTAATTCTCCGTTTACACGTTTCTTGGCACCAAACCACAGCCCCCCGCCATAAATGTATTGATTTTGTGAACCACGGGGATAGTAAAATCCTGAAGAAGAAGTTCCTTGATTATAAAACTGATGGCCATAGTTACTCACCATAATCTCAATAGGTGATAATGTATTCGCTTTCAAATCGAATAGCTGTTGAGCATTAGTACCATACGTTTGAATACTCAGAACTAACAGTAAAAAAACAAGATTCTTTTTCATAATACCTCCACAAAATAATAGTGTACGTTTCAAAGCGAAGACTTTTATCTTATCATATTGGTTACAATTAAGTCATCAGAGAAATTTTGTGCATTTTTTGAGACATCTCATACGTTTTTTTCTCTTTCTTCAGGTTTTTTTTGTTCAACGTTTATGTTCTGCATCGCTCTCTGTAATCCACTTCTCGCAATTTGCTCAATAGCATTACATCCTTTTTGTATCATTTCTTCCAAACTCTCCTTTTCTTCCGATGAGAATGGTGAGAGTACATAATCAGCCATGCCACCAGGTGGAAAATTCTTTGCAATACCGCATCGCATTCTCCAGAAATTGGCTGTTTGCAATTCTTTTATCATCGAGGCAATACCATTATGTCCGCCATCCGAACCGCCTTGTTTTAATTGTACTCTACCGACCGGAAAATTGTATTCATCTACTATACAAATTACATGATTTGCCGATACTTCATTCTGACGCATTAGTTTTATTACTGCTGTACCTGATAAATTCATAAAGGTAAGGGGTTCCATAAGTACTATCCTTTTTCCGGCATATGTTAACGTAATCTCACGCCAGTTTCCTTTACCTGCCGTAAATGTCAGTCCCCTCTTTTTGGCAAACTCTTCTATAATCATCCATCCGATATTATGCCGAGTATCAGCATACACAATGCCCGGATTTCCGAGACCGACAAATAAATAATCACACAAAGCCATGTGTTTTATCTTTTAGTTACAAATTGAAAAAAATCAATAATCGTTTCGCCGATTGTCTTTTGCGATAATAATTTCCACTCCTCGCCTACTATAGCTACTTCCCTTATTGCATGCTCCGTAATACACAAGCCATTTTCTTTTATGAGAAAGTTTTTTGCGATAACACGTAATAAAGGATTTATCAACAGTTCAGCATACGGTGGGTCAGTAATAATTATATCATACGGCTGTGTTGTATTCGTTAGAAGTGTTTTACGAATATCGCCCCGAACAATAGTAAATTGTTCTTTCGGAATATCTAAATATTCAGCATTCGATTGTAATGACTTTTCCGCCTTCGCGCTTTTTTCAAAGAACGTGCAGTGTTCAGCACCACGACTTAAAAATTCAAAGCCGAGCGCTCCCGTACCCGCGCATATATCAGCAATACGTAAGCCATGTATATCGGTATGGTTTTCAATGATTGAAAAAATTACTTCACGTGCGCGATCGCTTGTCGGTCTTACTTCTTCGGGAATGAAAGCCGGTAGTGTCTTGCCTTTCCATTTTCCACTTATTATTCTCATATTCTTTTATTATCATAGCAGAAATTCGCGAAGGGATTTATCACAAATTCATATAAGAAAATAATTCTTGCAAAAAGTCCGATAATACTAGAAAGCAAAAGATACTGTATATAACAGATACTTATTTTTCAATAATTACAATTTCCGTTCTTCGATTTAACTTTCTGCCGAAGTCCGTTTCATTCGTAGCAATAGGCCTCGAATCACCCAATCCTTTTATAGTCACCCTATTAGGATTTATTCTTTTCCGAATTAAATATTCCCTTACTGCATTTGCACGTCTTTCCGAAAGAGCGATGTTTCCTTTTTTACTTCCACGTGAATCCGTATGTCCCTCAATAAGAATTTTCACTTTTGGCTTATTCGTCAGAAATTCACGAATCACCTCAAGTTCATAAACCGAATCGGGAAGAGAAAAACTACCTGACGGAAATAACAGATTTTCAATAATAAGTTTCCGACCGATCTCAACAACGGGAATTATTTTCCTTACTATTTCTCTATTGTTCTGGTCTAATATCCCTACATTTAATGAATCCGGTATTGCGGCTTGGTCAGTACGATATGTAACCGCATATAAATTGGTTAGCTGCGTGGAATACTGATCCAAAATTCTTGCAAATGGTTTTGCAATATCAAATACAATTCCATTCGTTCCATCGGCAATCTTTTTATATTCGGGTATCGTTAAGGGCGTAATACAAAATGTTCTTACAGCATTTGCGCGCAAAGTATCAATGAGGGATTCTGTCGAATATTTTGTTCTACCGTTTCCGCCCTCACCTCTTTGATGATACGGCGCATCGGTAATAATGAGTGCCACCCTATTCGCCGGCGGTCTCCATTTCATTATTTTGGTTTCGGCAAGACCTTCCAGCGCATTTTCTTTTTCATCAAAACCACCTGTTGCCCAAACGGTTGAAAGCCAACGAAGAAACTCTTTTACATCGGTTGTCGGCTGATATGTTTTTTCAACAAAATCGGAAAAAAGTACCAAACCCAAACGATAATCAATCCCTCGACTGACTAATGACTCTACAAATTTTTCGACATTTGCTTTTACAGCATTGATGTGTGCCTGCATAGTGCCGGTAACATCAATAACGAATATAAAGTCTACGGGAATTCTCTCTTTTACTGAAATTTTATCTATTGAAATGACTTTTTTCTCAACGCCGTTTTCAACAACTTTAATGTCTTTTACGGTTAAGGTATCAAGCGGTTCACCATCGGAACTGAAAGCATCAACAATTAATCTTACTTCGGGAAAACGTGTTACATCCACATTTTGTACTGTCATCTTAATGGCTGCAACAGATGCCTTCACCAATGCCTTTTCTCTTAACTCCCTCGCTTTAGCCGTAGAATCTGCATCTATGAGTGCAGAAGCATTATTCAAAAACAGTAAAATGAGTAATAAAGGTACATATACTTTATCAAACACCCTATATAACCACTTACCATTCTTAGCGGCAATACTCCCGTTGTGTAATAACATCCCTCTATATAAATGAAAATCCATTCTTAACCAATCCGCTGTTTCGACTATCAATAACAGAAAAAATAAAGTAAATACTGTGGTGTAAACGATTCCTATCTCTATAATAGACGGAATACGCCCTCTGTATCATCTAATAAAAAACCCCCGATGGTAAGGCACGCCGCCTTTTCATTGGGGGTTGTGTCCTATAATACAATTACTTAGAAATTGAAGCGTACCACCGGTGACAACATAAATGTTGATACATCAAACGGTCTTGCTCTTTCATCAGAAATTGTCGAATATGCATAACGCGCATCAAGGTACAACCAATCACCCAAGAGTGGTAAATAAACACGCGACAATAAGAAATTGTTTGAATATTGCATGCTTATACCGAATGGGAAATTTTTCTGGTTACGATACTCAATTTTTGCATACAACCAATCCGTGAATTCAACAGGGTGATACAAGCCGATACCGTTATTACTATTCGGCTGTAAATATCTATTACTTAAAGGATTGCCTATTACTACAGTTTCGCGAATATCAGTATAATTAACACCTAAGTCGAAACGGAAAAAGTTTTCAGGAACTTCAGGATCAACCCACCAATTATAAAATACCGCCGCATAACCCGTTGTACGAATTAACGGAGCAATCTGCATATCACGACCGTCAAAGCCGGTTCGGGTGTACATTGCATAAGTAGGCATATCAATTGTTTTTGTTGAATCAATTGAGGCCATAGGAACTTCTATATGGAACGAAACACCGAATTGCGGATGGAATGGAGCATGCAAATCAAAGCCGAAAACACCTTTTCCACCACGTCCTGCATTAAGTCTTCTTTCAGGAATAAAAGAAAGTAAGCCATTTGAAGTATCCGTTAGGCGATAGCCAAAACCGATATGAAAATTTATAAGATTCGGGATTGCAGGACGTGATTCCGGATCGGGATTAACATACAAAGGGCGACGCAAAAGCACTTTTGCTTCACCGGGTGCAAAAAACGTATATCCCGAACCTTCTGTACCAACAACCGACTGTAACCAAAAATCAGTTTTACCAAGTTTAAGAGTTTGCTCAAATGCCGATGCCGAAATGGCATGGGTAACATTTGTCGGGGTATTCATGTAATCTAGAATTGCATCCGATACAGCTGAGCTTGGCGGCGTTGATTTAGGAATATCTCGATAAGCATAGGGTCTTTTCGGATCAGATATCTTATAACTCAATTTTCTCATTTTTGCATCAATTTCCGATGCAACCATTCTTTCTTTTCCGCACTCAATCAGAAGAATATTATAAACGGGGTTTACAGGATCTTTGAATGGAGCACATGTAACAATGATATCGTTCATATCAAGATTACGTTTATCGCGACCATCCAAAATAAAAGTCTGATATACCTGTAATTGTAAGTTCGGCTCCGTCACTATCCAACGAGGAAAATACGGCAAAAGCTCCGGGTCAACGGTTTTTAGGTCAACTAAAACCGAGTCGTCTGAACTTTGCGCACTTGCCACACCAGCAATAGTACACAGTGCAATACATGTAATAAAAATAAAACGTATTTTGTTGATCATAGTGTAATGCTCTTTATTGATGTGTTTATGAGGATTTTTATCGTAGAATATGGGTTTTTAGAAAGTAACAATAAACTGTAGATTCGGGAAGAACAAACTCTCTTGTTCCCAAGGTAATGGATCACGCAAAACAGTTCTGAACATTCTTGCTTCACCTTTTACTGAAAACTGATCGTTAAATGGTACTTGCAACCAGGCATTGGTTAAAACTGTTCCGTCAAAAAACTGAACGCCTGCTCCCCAAGGAACCGTATTACTCAAAGCCATATACTCTACTTTTCCCGAAATACCGCCTCTGAATTCATCAGGATCAAATTTATTCTGAACCGTCACGGTATCCCAAATACCTGTCAAACGATTTTCACTCGGTTCCTGAACCCAATTTTCCATTGAATAAAATGTACCGCCAAGTTTGAATCTGAAAAAACTTGCATCATCAATTTCGATTGCAAACGAATAATGCCCTTGCAGATGGAAACGCGGTAAATATGCCGTACCTGTAGGAAACTCTGCAGAACCCGAACCCGGCGCAGGTCTGAAATCGGCATCACCGAAAACATAACTTGAACTCAAATCAAAAACTCCGCTCTGTTTTACAATTTTCATCGGAAAATTAAAACCTGCATATACACCAAAGCCGGCATTGGTAAGTCGACGCTCAATACTAAAGAGTTCTGTACTCAACGATGACCAACCGTTTGTCGGTAATACTACACCCATTTTATATGACTGCCACATAACGCTTAATGTCATGCGCTCGCTCCATAAAGATGGAT
>JALHLL010000007.1:0-13179 GCA_022844575.1 bacterium | reverse complement strand
GTTTATTTCATCCAAACCGTACTTTAACTCCACACCGTATTTGGGTAAGGATTTATTATATGTTGAATCCTCGCCGATTTCACCAGTTACCGGATCGCGCGCTATTTCATAATGACGGAAGCGAATCAAATCAACCAAGCCGATTGTTAATTCATCACCACCCGTTTTGTAATCCTGCGGCTGACCTTCCGAAATACGAATGTATTGTTGAATATTATCCTCATCAACCATTGAAGTGGTACCATACACTTTACCCATAAAGGCAGTGTTCCCGTCAAGACCCTGCGCTTCAGAGGTTACATTCGCAACGTTTTCCTGAATAACTTGATTTTGACAATAATCATACAAAGTAGCTGCTGATGAACCCGATGGAGCGCTTGATTTTCTTAAAGCATTTTCAAGATACACATCACTCGGCGGATCTAAATCCTGTTCCAAACCGTAAAAACTCTCTGTCATTTTTTGCGTTAATAAGGCAACCACTTTGAATGGTTCTCCCCTTTTATACCGCGTTGTTACTAAAAACGCTTTTTTGAATTGTTTGCGTTCCCATTCAACTTTAGCATTATAATAATTATAGTATGCTTTATTATTAATATCAGCCAAAAGTTTCTTTTGTTCCTTTTCATCCATGCTATTAGGATCAAGAACAAGGGTTTCAACATCATCTTTCTTTTTTGATGCTTTAGCCAAATCAGTCAAAGTAGGTTCCGGTGGTCCTAAAAGCTATATTAAGACCTTGAATAGAACCGTCATCCTCACGGAAACTGAAAATGGACACATTTGAATAACGGTAATTCTTAAACTTATTAAGAATAGACATTATCTCCGTCGTTTTTTGCGCATGAACATTTACAACGGATATTGTTGACATTAGTACGGCAGAAACGAATGCCGATAAACACATAACAGATATTTTCATATTCACCTTTGTTTTTAGCATATACTTCTCCACTGCTTAATTAATTGTTCACGCTAATATTAGTACGTGACTGACGTGGTTTCGAGGTGGCACCACCTGAACTTGCCGTTGCTGAAACGACAATTGTTGCCGAACCCTTAACCTGACCTTTTTTCAGTGGGAATTTTCCACCTGTTAACTTCAATGTTACTCTATACTCGGTAGCATTAACTTTTGTCGGTTTTCCCACAACAGCCAAACGATAGCTTTCATTAGAAACGATGTCTCGCACTTGACCGCTTACTTCAACATTGACGGCTCCGATATCCGCTCTTTCACCTTCGGCGACACTCGGTGCTTTAATCTGTATGCCTTCAACCGTGAATTCACCTGTTTGCTGATCTTGTATAGGAGATACTTTCATACTTGTAAGTATAACGGATGGACGCTTTAAGGATACTTCGCCTTCGCCACTATAAAGTGTTACTACCTCTTTGGTATAGGGGTCTTCCCAACCTATTTGACAAGAAACCTTCTCGACATTCGGTGGTATAATAATATTATCAGCTGGAAGTATAGCCAATTTTCGCATGGTCGGTTTCTGACTTCCACCCATTGTAATGTTTACAAGAAATTCTTGCGATTTGATAGCACTACCGGAAGCAGGTTCAGCCGTAAACTCAATATTATCGCCCCAGCCCGATTCAAGCGAACTTGTTATCTGGTCAGCATTTACAATTTCTGATTTATAGACATAAACAGAGCAAATAGCCGGTTCTTCGTTTTCTTTGCTCGCGCTATTACGATGCTTAACCTCAATAATATAAGGTTCGGCTCTCGGTGTCAAATTGCCTGAAATCGGTAGAACGATTTTCTTAGGAACTTGGCGATATTCATCACCACTACTTGCTACACCACCTACGTCTTGAATCGTTGCCCCGCCCGGATTTTGCGCAACTTCGGTTTTACCGTTTGCAGGCGAAACTTTAAACGGAATCTCAACTTTAGAAAGTTTATCAAATACTTTAACCGTTTGCGGGAGGTCGGAAACAATCGCTTTACCAACAGGTACATCCGGTTGGTTCACACGTATATCTATTTCTATACTACCTGTATTTTGAGGAAAATAGACGGATTTACCGGGAGCAAGTAACCGAGCTATATAGCTATATAAATCAATCTTAGATTTTAATTCTGTATCATCTTTAATATTGTCTTTAGCGGCGTCGATACGAGTAATGAACTCAACTGGCTCAATAGAACCATTGGCAAGTCCATCGGCATCAGGGAGTTTTAACTCTTCCAATTGACGACCGAGTTCTTTTTTAACTAATTGCAAGTCTTTTACTTTCAATTGAACGGTACCAATGTTTACTTTGGTTTCTTCATTCAATTCAGACATGTTTTGTTCGCTTGCAATACCCAAAATCCTATTTGTTCTGGAGTAAAAGCGTAGTTTATACCATCCCGGTTGTGAAGGCGGCTGAAAGTTTACAACAAATGCTCTTTTAGCAAGTTTACCATTATTGCGTAAGCGAATATTCTCTGTTCTTTCAGGCGAATATTGAAAAATAGTATTGGCAGCAACTGCCTCACTCGGAGCATAACGAGTTATTTCACCTGCCGTAACTGTAGAGTTTTGATAAACAGGATTACGATAATCCTGCATATCATCCAATTTCAATTCAATTCTACGTGATGCCTGTAATGTCCAAGGAGTTGCATCGGGCAAATTGTTATCACGCACTTCAGCACCAACTGTCGGATTATTGTCCACTCTTCTGAACGATGAATCGGATGGAGTTGAAGGAACATCCACTTCTTTGCTCGAATTAAAATATATCTCATATTGTAACTCTTGAACATTTGCGAGCTTTTTAAGTACATTCTCACGTTCTTTGAGTTCTTTCGGTTCCAAACCTTCTACTTTTTCAGAACCTACAACGTCGGTAACGCCAACTTCAATAAAATAAGTACGAAACTTTTTGAAGTTCTTTACCTGATCTTGAGGTAATTTCTCTGTGAGGACTATCTCGTCTTGAGGGCGTGTATTAATACCTTCGGAACCTGCACCGGTCTGAAGTTGCGAGAGAATACTCTCGACTATTTTCATTGATTCTTTTTGTTTCTTAACCAAGTGCTCCTCAGCTTCATCACGCTCTACAATGATGATAAGGAGTTCAAGAATAACTGCAAGGTACAATACGAAATAAACCTTCCCTGCTCCGCCGCCTGACATAGTGTCCTCCTATTTTATGGTATTGAATTTTTTCGTGTGGAAATTGAGAATATACATTTGTAAGATAAGAAATATTCTCTTGGAAGTACCTTAACAATGATTTGCAAGGTGTTTTACGCGTAACACGATTGAAAAAACAAAGTAAACCTCGTCTCAATATTTAATGAAAGAGACGAGGTTTAGCGTTTACCGAAGATTATTTCTTCGGTGCAGCGTCTGTTGATGCTGTTTTTGTATCGGTCGTTGTCGTCGTTGTACTCTTAGCTTCCGTTACTTTCGTAGAAGAAGCTTTTGAGCAACAAGCTGCTTTCGCCGATGATGTTTTAGTACATGCATCTGCCGAAGCTTTCGAACAAGCTTCTTTGGAAGCCGCTTTGGTAGCTTTAGCACCATCGCATGCACTCGCCGGAGCAACAGCTATGCCGAGGCACAAAATTGCTGCGGCAAAGAATTTCACTGCTTTCATAGATAACTCCTTTAATATAAGGTGAAACAACTCGCCATTACACACTTAATAACTGTAATGGCTTTGCAATTTATGGGAATATCTTTTCTTAGACAAACTTTTCCTTTTCCGAACTTATTTTTTACAAATAATTTAACGATGTCACTCTTTTAATCACCTTAGGGACTAAGAGAATAAGGAGTTTTTTCACCCGAAAACCACAAAACAGAACCTGCATAGTTAATCGGCAAATTGCCCCTGAATGCTCGAAATAAAAATGGTAGAAAGGATATTCTCGCAGTTGCATCTTTTTGCTGTTGCAAACTATCACGCTTTCAATGAATGCCAACACTTATATTTAGTGAATACTTTTTCATTGTACAATTACTAACAACTTTTTTCAACTTTGCATGTGTCAGAAAGCAGTTTCTATAGAGATGCGAGAGTATTTTTGTGATGTAATTATGTATAATCTCGTCATATTATCTACAATATACCCTTATGAATTCAGCACGGAAATTCTCTTTGCTTACCTTTTTTGTATTCTGTTTTTTTTCTGTGTTTCTACTAAAAGCACAAGATTCGACCTTGATAAACGGATTACGCGACCATATTAAATATCTTGCTTCCGACGAATTACAAGGAAGAGGTTCGGGTACGGAAGGATGCACGAAGGCGGCACAATACATTGCGTCGTTTTTCAAAAACCATTCAATAATGCCTTTGGGAGCTGATTACTTTCAGAACTTTACAGTGCCGGTCGGTTATACCATAAAACCGGAAACAAAAACGAAGTTCGCCATTAAAGTAATTCCCCAAGGTGTAGCACCTGAAAGTGTTAAACCGGTAAATATGGGTTGGAAAGTTGGAAATGAATATACACCTTTGGCTTTTAGTGAAAGCGGGACTGTTTCGGGTGAAATTGCATTCGCTGGATATGGTATTTCGAATCCGAGTGCCGGATATGATGACTATGCAAGTATTGACCCAAAAGGGAAAATTCTCATCATAATTCGTGGTACACCTGAAAAAAAGGTTGATCCTCATAGTAAATTTGCAGAGCATTCCTCATTGAGAGCAAAGGCAACGGTGGCACGTGATAAAGGTGCGGCTGCAATTATATTCGTTAGCCAACCAAGCGATTCTGCCGACCAATTGATGCCGTTAAAGTATGAAACGGGAATGGGTAAATCAGGCATTATCGCGCTTCATTGCACACGAACATCTCTGGACAGAATTTTCCCACGTGAGCGAAAAATGCCTTTCGCGGAGAAAGACATTATTGCATCACAAAAGCCAAGCAGTTTCATATTGCCGAATACTATTGTTGAAATAACAGTTGCAATTGAAACCCAAATGTCGCAGACATCGAATGTTATAGGTATTGTAAGTGGAACGAATCCTGCAAAAAACAATGAATACATTGTACTTGGCGCACATTATGACCATTTGGGCTTAGGTGAGTATGGTTCGCTTTACGCCGGTAAAAAAACCGTACCGCATTACGGAGCTGATGATAATGCATCAGGTACGGCTGCAATGATGGAAATTGCATCTCAAATTGCAAAACAACCGCTTGAAAGACCCGTTATTTTTATGGGGTTTTCGGGTGAAGAAATGGGTTTACTCGGTTCGGCACATTATGTAAAAAATCCGCTTGTACCGAATGATAATATTGCGGCTATGGTAAATCTTGACATGGTCGGTCGGTTAAAGGATAATAAACTGAATGCACATGGTACAGGCTCATCAAGCCGTTGGGCAAATTGGGTGGACTCAATTGCAAAACTTCATCAGTTTGAACTTTCCAAATCGGAAGATGGGTTCGGCCCCAGCGATCATTCTTCATTCTATGGTCAAAACCGCCCCGTTCTGTTCTTTTTTACGGGTCTCCATAGTGATTATCATCGCCCATCCGATACATGGGATAAAATAAATTATGCAGGTGAAGCAAGAGTTATAGGATTTGTTTCCAATATTGTTTCATCCATCGCCGAAATGAAAGCAATGCCGGACTTTATTAAAGTAAAACAATCGGCTGATGCTTCGAGACCGATGAAATTCAGCGTAACACTCGGTGTTATTCCTGATTACTCCGACCACCCTAAAGGATTAAAAATTACCGGTGTCAGAGAGAATAGTGCAGCCTCAAAAGCCGGTATTCTGGCTGATGATGTTATTATTAAATTGGGCGAAACAACTGTAAAAAACATTTATGATTATACATTTGCTCTTGGAAAGTACAAACCCGGCGATGAAGCCGTTGCGATTGTTTTACGCGGCCCAAGGGAAGATAAAGAAGTGAAAGTAACAGTAAGATTTGAAGCAAAACAGCAATAAAAAATTACATCCTATCGAAAGTCCATGTAGATAACTCTACAGTAGTAATGCAGCAAAACAATACTCTACATAAATGCAGCAAGAACATGTATTCCTTTTGTGCAGTAGTACGATGGCGTGTATTGTTTTGTGCAGTTACTTGTATACTTGTTCATATGGCTTATAATAATTCTTATGCTCAGGAGGCAGGATTATTATCAGAAACACAAAACAATGCACCGAGCGAATTGGACGATATAATTTTTGAAGGTAATTTATTCTTCAACTCATCTCAATTAGCAGAAACTATTTCTTTAAGACCGAGCAATTCAAGCCCCGGGCTTACTTTTTTTTCCAGACTACGAAATGAGTCGCTTAAAAATCCTTATGCCCCGAAAGAATTTACAGATCATTTATTAAAAGTGGTAAAATCATATCAGGAAAGTGAAATTCGTTATTATAATCCGGCTACAGCCGAAGGCGATTCAGCAACATTATTGGAATTATATAATCAATATGGATTTCATAATGCAAAAATTAAGTATTTATTCGGCAAGGATACATTAACACAAAACAATACACTGCGATTTATTATAGATGAAGGTACACGAAACACCATTGATACGGTTGTATATTTAGGATTGCAGCGATTATCAAAAGAATTACAAGAAAAGATAACATTACTCAGAACTGTGCATCACAATGATCCGTTTGATGAGGCAAAAGTTAAAGGTGATATTGATAAAGTTGTAAATACATTAAGTAATGCCGGTTATTACACAGTAGGATATGACAGTATTTTACCCACAGTAACACAATTTACCCATCGTGCCACCGATAGCATAACCATTCATTTTGTAATAGGTAATCGTTTAAAAATCGGAACAATACTGATTGAAAATGACCTTAGAGGTCAGCCGGCTGTAGCGGGTGATTTAGTAATGAAAATGCTTGAGATACAAACAGGTGATATATATAGCAGAAATGCGATACAAAATTCCCTTAATAATTTATTACAACTCGGCTTATTTGAAAGACCAAGTATAGACACAGTAGGGCTTGGTAAGCTTGGCAATGACAGCACGATACCTCTGCGAATATTTTTACCCCACAGACAGGCAAGAGAATTAAGCGTCTCTCCTTTTGCGAATAGAACGGTTGTTGATAATTTTTTCAATTTCGGGGTCGAGGGTTCTTTTCTACATCGGAATTTTGGTGGTGCTGCACAATCCTTTAATATTTTTCTTCGGTACTTTTTCCAGGATTTTCAGTTACAAATACCGGGAAGATTTTTTAATTGGCTTAATAGTGAAATTCAAGGCGGTGTAAACTTTTCACAACCTATATTATTTTCCATTGATCGTGCACGGATAGGTGCTTCTGCACAATTAATTTATTCCGACAGGGATGTAAGAATGGTGCTTAGTGATGAATTTACAAGCCCGGCAATGAGATTACGATCCGCCTCTTTACGATTGGCATTTCCGATTCAACTTCCAAAGTATACATTTTTTAATGCAGGATATTTTGACATTTTCACTGATGCATCCTCCATATCAGGTTACGAAGAAGCAACAACTTCATTGGGGGAACAGCTTGGTGTAGCATTAAGTTCTAGCGAAACGGATGAACGCTTTAACCAAGTACTGGCATTATTAAACCGGTATAGTAGCGAACAGATACCTTTTAGTTTTATCAATAATGTAGAAGACAAAAAAATACCTCTCACAGCATTTATTCTCGGCGCCGGTATTTCCGGTGATGACCGAGATAATATATTCTCTCCTTCTAAAGGATATTTGGCCACACTTTCTACAGAATTCGCTTTGTCCAGCATATTCGGTATCAATATTTCTTCAACATTTACTCGATTGCAATTTTTATGGACTACATATTCTACGATTGGTAGGGAAAAAGTATTCGCAACAAAAGTAAGAGCGGGACATATCTTTTTATCCGACCCGCAAAATGATTATGTGCCTTTTGAAAGACATTTTTTTGCAGGCGGAAGCAATAGCGTACGCGCCTATCCGGCACGCGCACTCTATGATCCAGTATCTGCATTTACGGGAGATAATTCAGACAATGTCAACTTGAGTATTATCGGTAATCGCACAATTATTGAGGGTAGTTTTGAACTTCGTTGGGGTTTCGGTAAACCGAGTTGGGCAAATGACTTTATCGGTGATCAGATAGATCGTTCAGGTATGGGATTTTTCCTCGATTGGGGAAATGCCTATAATCGGTTTTACTCTTCGGATACTAATGAGGTTTCGATTTCAACAGTATTAAAGGGAATTGCCGTCGGTATTGGGGTCGGCTACCGATATGATACGCCTGTCGGACCTTTTCGTGTTGATTTTGCGGTACCTGTTTATGACCCATTATCGCTCGATAGGGAATTTATTACACGTCGTGCACCTCTTGACGCGATTCAAATACATATTGCTCTTGGTCATGCTTTTTAAATATTTTTATGTATAAGAATGCACATTCAAACTATTAATCCTTCAGACGGATCAATAATTCAAGATTATCCTTTAAGTACATTCAATGAATGTAGTGCAGTTATTAGAGATGTTCACAATGGTTTTACTGATTGGAAAAAATCTGACTTCACAAAACGGTCAGAACTCATACAGTCGCTTGCAAAAGAATTAGTATTAAAAGAGCAATTTTTTGCCGAGTTAATGGCAAAAGAAATGGGCAAACCTATAAAACAAGGAATTGCTGAAGTACAAAAATGTGCATGGGTTTGTACGTATTATGCAGAAAACGCGGAAAATTTTCTTCAGGATCTCCCTATTACTACCGAAGCAAAATACTCAGGTGTTGTCTATAATCCGATGGGGACAATATTTGCAATTATGCCCTGGAATTTTCCTTTATGGCAAGTTATCCGTTTTCTTGCACCAACATTAATGGCGGGTAATACTATTATATTAAAACATGCTTTAAATGTAACAGGTTGCGCGATTGCTTTAGAGCAATGTATTCATAATGCGGGTATTCCTGAAAATGTATTCAGAACAATACTCTGCAATCATGAAACAGCGTCCTCAATTATTGGCATGAGAGAAATAGCTGCCATTACCTTAACAGGAAGTACAAGAGCCGGAAAATCAGTAGCACAAACGGCAGGTACATATCTTAAAAAATGCGTTCTCGAACTCGGAGGAAGTGATGCTTATATTATTCTTGCCGATGCTGATATTGAATTAGCAGCAACCGAATGTATTAATTCGCGATTAATAAATACCGGGCAAAGTTGTATTGCTGCAAAACGATTTATCACCGTACCGGAAATCGCCAAACAATTCACGGAATTATGTAAAGAGAAACTTCTTGCAAAAACCTATGGCAATCCTTTAGTCGGAAGCTACGACTGCGGCCCCATGGCACGTTTCGACCTACGTGACGAATTACATGTTCAGGTACGAAAATCAATCGAAGCGGGTGCTCAATGTATTGTCGGTGGTTTTATCCCCGATTCTAAAGGAGCGTTTTACCCGCCAACTTTATTAACGAATGTACAAAAGAATATGCCCGCCTATAGTGAAGAGCTCTTTGGTCCTGTTGCCTCAATTATTGAAGCCGAGAATGAGGAACATGCTTTTTCTATTGCCAATGACACAACGTTCGGACTCGGAGGAGCAATTTTCACGAAGGATTACGAACGCGGAAAACATCTTGCGGAAAACAGTATGGAATCGGGTACTTGTTTTGTTAATACATTCGTAAAAAGCGATCCGCGATTACCATTCGGTGGAATTAAAGAGTCAGGTTATGGTCGCGAATTATCGCATTTCGGTATTCATGAATTTGTTAACACCAAATCAATTTGGGTGCAATAAAATATTCATATGTTTATAAACGAATGAACTTTGCATTCTTAAAAAAGAAAAGCAATCCCTGAATTATAAGGATTGCTTTGTACATAAACGAATGAAACAAGTTCAAATCGTATTACATTCTGTTTTCATTCTATTCCAACAAAACTTCTTTGTTTCGTAGCCCCCCATTCGCAACAACAGGTATATTGCCGTAATGGGTACTTAGCAAAAACGAATCCGGTAATGGAGCATTACCACTCCATGAGAAAGTACCGTTCTGCATACTCAAAAGCCATGTATATAGTCCGAATGAAACGTGTAAACGGTGTGGGATTTGTGCATTTTGTACAACAAAGTTATCAATAGCTTCGTGCATTTCCGTACAACGTTCAAATGGTATTGACATAAAATAACCCTTACAAAAGTTATAATATCACAAGGGGATATACTCGCAGTGACACATTTTTTTTCATTTTGTATCAGAACATAATAAATACTTGTTCTAAAAGAATAATTCTTTCAGCAGTTCCAAACGCGGCGGAACAAAGAAAAACCAAAGAAGCACAATACAACAAAAGCCCCAAAGAATGTATTTGGCTTTAAGGGGATTATTCTTTTTAACTGAATTCCACAACAATGCTCCTGTAATGCAAAGGGCTGTAACAAACAAAGTGATTATGGCTATACCGAGTATGCTTTGTTGCCTTTCTATCATAAAACGCATATTCCAATCGCGCAAAATAGTAAATATAATCGTACCCTGCATGATATAAATAAAGAGAGATTCCTGTCCGCATTTTCTTAGTATATCAGCAAAACGACCTTTTAGTTTATCCTCAACAAGAAAGAGTAAACAAAAAAGAAGGGTTGCTCCTGATGTTCTGAACAGAAAATATTCAGGCGACATTGCCCACCACTTTTTTCCTTCAAATGCGGATAGCCCCGTATTCTTGAGTGTAAAGAGTACAAAACACAGGATAAAAACGATACTTCCGAGTATTTGAGCAAAACGTTTTTTATCGTTCGTTTTAAAGAAAAAACCTGCCAATGCCGCACCGGCAAAAAAGTACCCCGACCAAGGTATAAACGGAAACGGCGATATTGGCGGCGGAGCTATCAATGCACCAATGGCTTGCGGAAATGCCATATAAAGTTCCGATTCCCAAATAAGTGCCGAAGAGAAAAAGACAAGGGTTGCTAATACTGCAAATAGATACCGGAGCCTAACAATATTTCCGACAATAAAGCTGAACATCAGTGCCGTAAAAGAAGAATATACTATCGTATGGAGTACATCGGTTCTCACAAAAATTGCGATCTCTGCCGGACTTGCTTCCAATAAATGTTGTAATGACATTGTAGGCGTATCCATAAGGAAAGCCGCCGCGAGTATAAAGAATAAACGGCGTATATAAAGCCAAAATGATGGTGAGAATGCGCGGTATTCATTCAGCTTGCGTTCCGCAGCAATCATAAAACCTATACCGGCACAAAAAATAAAACCGACTGACACAAATCCGTTTGATATATTAAGCGCATCGTAGAACCACCCCTCTTTATTCTGCGGCATGATAAATTCATTCATTACATGCGTTTCTATCATCCAAAGTGCGGCAATGCCCCTCATTACATCAATAAAGGCATATCGTTGAGAAGTGGATTTCATTATTCCAATCGAAAAATTTTATTGTGAAAAAATAGCATCTCGTCTTTCATCAATAAGCATTTATCCATAGTGCAAGTATTGTTTCCAACTTCATTCCTCTTGATCCTTTTACCAATACAATGTCCCCTTCCTTTACATATTCCTTTAGTTTTTTTACACATTCCTCATGTGTTTGCAGCGCGATAAGTGTTGTCAATGTCGTCTCCTTTGCTACTTCTGTAAATTGTTCACCGAAAACAATTATCATATCGGCTTTATCCGACGCAAGTTCAATAATTGCACTATGCTCCCCCCTCGCGGCATCACCAAGTTCGAGCATATCGCCAAGTAAAGCAATTTTTTTTCCGTGAGAAGGATAATCGGATAATGTTTTCAGGGCTATCATCATTGATTCGGGATTGGCATTATAACAGTCATTTAAGATTGTTACCCCCTTATTATGTTGAACGACCATTCTTGCATAGCCATGTGGCGTGTCGGGTACATAGTCAGCAAGCGCATGTACAATATCCGATAAAGGCATTCCTGCAGCATAGCACGCAGCCGTCGCAGCCGTGGAGTTTAATACAGCCACATTACCGATTATCTGAAGTTTAGTTGCAAATGCCTCGACCCCATCTGAAAAAGTTATGGTCGGGTAAAGTTCTTGATCAAAAACATGAGAGCTTTGAATGTCTGCCGATTGATATGTACTGAAACGGATTGTTGTTTCAGATGTATATTTCGATAGTCTTTCATCATCAATATTGATAACGGGTATCCCGCCACTCGATTGAAGGTACGTAAACAATGCCGTTTCTTCCTTTTCCACTCCATCCAAGTCAATCAATTTTTCGAGATGTTCCTTGCCAATATTCGTTATAATGCCGACTGTCGGTTGTACAATTTCCGATAACCTTTCGATTTCACCGGGTTCATTCGTACCGATTTCGATAATAGCTGCTGTAATATCGGACTTCAATTGAAATACCGTTAAGGGTACGCCAATTCTATTGTTAAAATTTGCTTCCGTTTTCAGCACATTGTATTTAGTGCCAAGACAGTGGGCAATAAGTTCTTTTGTTGATGTTTTTCCTGCTGCGCCGGCTACAGCAATTACAGGAATTTGAAACCTTTTTCGGTATTCTCTTGCCAATTCACCCAATGCAAAAAGGGTATCCTCAACCGCAATACATGGGATTTCAGAATACTGCGACAACCTATCTCTACAGATTATTACACACGATGCGCCTTTTGCCAATGCTGAGGGAATATGATCATGCCCGTCAAAATTTTCGCCATGCAATGCAATGAAAAGCGAACCGCTTAACAGGGTTCTTGTATCCGTTGAAATACCGGTACACCCCTCAGGCAAATTATGGCAATTATCCACCCCGAAGAGTTGTACCAATTCCGAACGTTTGAACTCAGCTGAATTATTGAACATGAGTATATGCTGCAAATTTGCTGCAAAAATACACTCCTAAGCAAAGAAACAAATCTTGTTCCCATAAATAAACAAGGTAAAGAAGAATATATACACCCCAGAAGCATCCTGAACGTATGCAACAACGTTTATACCCTATTTTTGTCCTCTGAAACTTAATAACCGAATATATGGCTACAAATAATCTTACCGATATGAGGAAGTTATCTGCTTCCGTAATAATGCCACGGCTTGAACCTGAAGAATATAAAAAGAGTGAAGAATACAGAGAGTCCATTAAACACTTAATCAAAATAGGTGTACTCGGCTTTTGCATTTTTAAGGGAGAGTTGGAAGCTACACGAACAATG
>JALHLL010000006.1 GCA_022844575.1 bacterium | reverse complement strand
CAGTTCGTCTATTCTAACGAGTTCCCAGTTTGTTTCAACAACTCTACGAGCTTTTTCGACTAATGAGATTGTTTTGGAAAAATTTACACGCGAAAAGTCCAATAAATTTACGGTTGGCGATAAACTCATGTAAGCACTTAGATGTTCGGGAAGTACAAAACTATCACCATTAAAATTCTTTTGAATATAATAATTTATTTTTTCAGAGTTTTGACGATCTGTTGGGTCGAACATCGGTGTTTGTATTTCATTTACTGTTTCGCCACCAAAATAATGTACTCCTTCATTTCCTTTTGCGCCGCTCCATTCATATCCCAGAAATTCCTTCTGTTCTTTTCCTTCAGTTGGGCTTTTTACTATCAGCACATTGTTTGGGCTATTGTATGCGAGAATAAAATAGTAGAGTTTTTCCTTCTCATTCTCGGTAATATATGCTAAGAATCTATCATAAATGTCTTTTTCATGTTCAGCTTTTAATAATTTGATACGTTCGGGTAGTATTTGTTTTATGTTACTTTGTAACTCTGCTGTTTCGGTATTTTCACTCTTCTTAATTTTTACCACTAACTTTTTCTTTTCGGATTTTTGTTCTTGTTTTTGCAGCTCTTTTAGAATTGTTTTGGGTAAGTCATCAATCAGTTTACGATGTTTCTTTTTCAGATTCGTTATTTCAGTATTATTGTAAAAATCTTTTGCGTACCCCTTAAACATTTCTGTTTCAAGTAGTTCGGCAGAAGGATTTCCGGTTAGTAGGGTTTCGTATAGCTCTATTGGTATATTTATATGGTTGCAATATTCCTGAACTACATCTATATCACCATATTCACCACCACGAGAATCTTTTTCTTCAAGCCAATTTTCAAAAAACTCTTCAACTCTATCTTTGTAAATCTCAGCAGGTTCAGGTTTTTGTGCCTTGCGACGTAAGAAAAGTACTACGGTATTCGTACCTGTCTTACCAAATGTATTACTTCCTAATTCCGTAATACATATTATGTCAAAATATTGTAATATTAACTCTCTTGTTTTAATGTGCATTGCATCGGAGTTCGATAATACCGAGCTCGGTACTATAATCCCCATTGTGCCATTACCCGCGAGTAATTGTTTGGCACGTTCAATAAAATAACATTGTATATTTTTATTTCCTACATCGGAAATATGTTTCGTCATCTCAAAACGATTGAGTTGTTCCTCCTCGAAATTTGTAAGGAAATCTTCAACGGCAAAGGGCGGATTTGCTACCAATACATCAAAACCCTCTTCTTTTATTTCAGCATGAGGTAATAAGGCGTCGGCATCAAGAATATGTATTTCATCATAACCATACATAAAAGCCGATACTTTCGATACCTTTGCAAGCCGATCTTCCTTTTCAATTCCATAAATATTCATGTAATAATCTGACATTGGATTCTTTTTATACGTAGGTACTAATGATTCGAGTTGCGAAGCATATTCAGTTAAAAAATGCCCTGAACCGCAAGCAAAGTCAATCATTCGCAAAGGTTCTTTTGTATATTGTATCTGCTGCTCTAATGGCAAACTCATTACTATAAATTTGCAGATAGGTACGGGTGTAAAAAACTGCCCTTCCGTTTGTTTTATACCATTATCTAAAAAGAACTCAAACATATCTCCTAAAAACTGATTCTGATGGTCGGTTTTTAAGCGGATACCCTGCCACATCTGAATAATCTCTAACAAAACCTTCGCATTTTTATCAAAATACTCTTTATTGAATACTTTGATAAATTCAAAATCCAATCCTTTGTAAAATTTTAATTGCCTGAATATTTCCTTAATTTCTTTTTTTACTTGGTTTCTTCTACGTTTATGCGGCCAGAAAGCTTTATCAATTTGTTCATTACTGATATAGATAATTTCCTGTTGCAAAAATTTATCCATACCGATTTTATAGAGTTCTTGCAATCTATCCACCAAATCGAAATAATTATCGTATGCAATACCTTTCCAGTAAAATTTCAAATCATTAGGATTCTCCGTTTCATCGACAATCTTACAGAGAAATAAATTGACAAGAACCTCAAAAGCATTTTCACGGCGTGATACATTATACTTACGTAGTATTGTGCGGAACTCATGGTATCTTCCTCGAATATCCGTTCCTTCAATTTCCTTCGTGTCAATATCTAAAGTATATTTTTCCTTACCTATCTGATATGGTTGTATATTTTCTTCAAATATGCCCTTTTCGGTATATTCCAACTTATATGTGTCTTTCCATACAGCGTACCGTTCTTTTACGTTCTTCGCATCTCTAAAACCCTTTAATTTGGGGTCATCATTCAGTATGGTAATGTTATCTTTATGGGAGATAATTCTCTGCTCAATGGATATTTTATTTTCCTTTTCACTAAAATTTGAAGCATACAGGCATACAAATTCGACATCTTTTTCTTGTTCTATATAGGAGAAAAGCTGTGCACCATCGTGTTGAGTATCTTTCCACGCTTTTTCAAATTCTCGACCCGCTGTTTTACACTCTATCAGTAATAGTGGTTTATTCTGTTGGTTCCGTACAAAAATATCTGCCCTACCTCCGCTTGCACCATGTCCAAGTTTCCATTTGGGTTCTAATTCAATATGCTGGGGCTTGTAACCACGCTCAAAAAGTCTGTGTACACATTCCAATACAACAAAGTTTTCATTGGATGAGAAGTTACAAGTCTGGCGTTCATTTACCGTAAAGCCCTTATCTTCAGGGTAGTTAATGATTTCTTGGTTACAATCTATCCTAAGGTAAAAGTCATCGTGTGTAAAGTGTTTACTAAACACGCCATTGTTCTCGGTAAAGCCGAGAGTATGTAACGCATCTTTTATATTGTCTTTGTTTATCATCGCTCTATGTTTTTATGCTACAGTAGAAGATACAAAGCTAAACAAAGGAGGAATAATAGCATTGCCTTGTATTATGCTGATAGATTCTTCACTACGCTCAGAATGACGTGGTTTAGTGTTTTGACACCCCGTCACGTTCCGTGCCACCCCTCTGGCAGAGGGGAATTTAATTCGATTTCTTTACAATTCCCCTCCTTTGGAGGGGTGCTGAAAGCGGGGTGGCTGAATTTCCCTGTCATTCTGAGTGCAACGAAGAATCTGTACACGAAATAGATTCTTCACTTCGTTCAGAATGACGTGGTTTCGTGTTTGACACCCCGTCAGATTTCATCTGCCACCCCTCTGAAAGAGGGCAATTTATCGTACCACAATTCCCCTCCGCCGGAGGGGTGCTGAAAGCGGGGTGGCTGAATTTCCCTGTCATTCTGAGTGAAACGAAGAATCTGTACACGAAATAGATTCTTCACTCCGTTCAGAATGACTGGGTTCGTGTTTTGACACCCCGTCACTTCGTGCCACCCCTCTGAAAGAGGGGAATTTTCACGTTTTACGATTTCACTTCCATACAATTCCCCTCCGCCGGAGGGGTGCTGAAAGCGGGGTGGCTGAATTTCCCTGTCATTCTGAGTGAAACGAAGAATCTGTACACGAAATAGATTCTTCACTCCGTTCAGGATGACAAATTCGACACCCCGTCAGATTACATCTGCCACACCTCTGTTAGAGGGGAATTTTTCGGAGTTTTGCTTTTCAATTCCCCTCCAATGGAGGGGTGCCGAAGGCGGGGTGGTCGAATTTGTATTATTTCACGTTTATACGTGTTATAACACCCCGTCACGTTCCGTGCCACCCCTCTGAAAGAGGGGAATTTATCGTACCACAATTCTCCTCCGCCGGAGGCTTGCTGAAAGCGGGGTATCTAACAGCCTTTTACCTACCCGCACGCATAAACAAAGCCGCCGCCACCCCCGTGCATCATGGGGAAGAAATAAGGGGACCCATCCTATGAAAGGTTGACACACAGTAGGGGTAAATGAGAGAGAGATGTTAAATGTTGATGTAGGTGTGTGTTAAATGTTGGTGTAGGTGTGTGTTAAATGTTGGTTGCATGTTCGATTGCGTAACTGATTATATTAAAGTGAGTTGGTTGTGTTGATGTTAAATGTTAGCTTTGCACCTTGTTAAATGTGTACACATATGGTACAGAAAAAATACAAACCCTAAAGATATATGCAAAGTAGCTTGTTTAAGTTGTTTTTTAACAGAATTAACTGTTTGTTAGTTAGAGTATGGTTCCCATGATTATTTTTTACTATAATGCCTACAATGTTCTCTATTGGGAAAATTGAATATAAGAATAATCTCTTATTCATATTCTCCTGTTCAGGTTCTGCTTTCAGTTGAGAAAAATATAGTATTATCGCAAACAATAAAACCGTTGTGTGTAATGTAGATTTCATGTAGGAAACTTTTGAACACAAACAATGAGTATGTGGTTTGCGGAAGATATTTAATATAGATTCCATGTAGGAAACTTTTGGTAAATAGAAAATTTATAAACTCAACCATACTATAGTATGAAACTTTGAAAGTTATATTACTTGTTTCGTCTCGCTATATTTGTTCATTATGAACATTGTTCAAAAGACTTTATTCAACCGTACATTTTCGGTTTGATATGTGTTCTAAATAAAAAAATACGATTATGGTATTTGTAGAGTAGTCAAGATATGTAAGGTTTGAGAATACGGAACGCGATAGTCCTCGTAATAGTACAAAGTTATATAGTCGAGTATTTTCTGTATGTATACTGTTACTGTGATTATTTTCACATTACTAATTCGCTAAAGTTCATTTCACTTATAATATTATTAGCTTGTTCGATTGTAATATTTTTCGTTTCCCAGCTTTTACCAATCCCAACTTCCGCTCCGAATATTGTTACAACCCAATCATCTTCTTCAGGAGAGCACTCTTTTTTCAAATGTATTGTTTTACCAGAGTTGTTAAGCTCCGATCTCACTTTAACGATTCCGAATTCTTCGATGCATAGTTCAATGTATCGCTTAAGTATGTTACAACTTGATGCTTCCGTATTTGCTAAGAATGGCTGTATTACCTTAAGCGCATTTTCATTATCCCCAATCCTTTGATAAGCATAAGAACATAGAATAGCTGAATTAACCTCATATTGCAGGTAACTATTCATATCCGTATAGTGTTTCAATTGCTCTGGACGTTCTTCCAGATAGAAGTCAATCACTTTCTTATAGATGGGTTCTAATCCTACTTTCAGACCCGATTTTTCCAATCTTTCTGCTTTTTTTGAGAAATCAATCAATTCTCTTGGAGTTGTTAATGGAT
Source organism: bacterium (assembly GCA_022844575.1). Taxonomy (GTDB): domain Bacteria; phylum Bacteroidota; class Ignavibacteria; order Kapaibacteriales; family UBA961; genus UBA2353. The sequence continues at coordinate 26,664 of JALHLL010000006.1, read as the reverse complement.
AATCATATTGAAGATATGCGAAAATTCCTGTCTCGATAACCGTAGTATCTAATTTTGTATTCGTGATAATTACTGTATCGTTTACTCTTATAACAGTGTCGCACTGATGATATAAGACCTCTAACAAATCGTAACGATCAAAACCCTTTGTTGTAATGTCACTTCTTGTTTTATCATGATTACAAGAGAATATTGTGGCAGTTAATATGACTATTATCCATCTCATTTGTTTTCTTGAAATATTTATAAATTCAGCTAAAGCACCTTAGGGTTTCCTATGTTTCTATCTTTAAAACAACCATACATTACGCCCAATTGTGACAACCCTATACTTTGATGTGAAGTAGTATAACAGTTGTAGAATACTCTCATGTTCATCGAAAAAGTCGTATAACGAAGTAGTTATGTATTACTCAAGGAATCGTATAATAGAATTCTCTATAACAATGTTTAACATTTCCCAAGTATCAATTATGTAAAGTATTTAGTGCTATGTAGTACTCTTCGACAAATATAGTGAAAAAATCGAACTTCGAGTTACATACACATCACTACTTCATTGTTCTATTTTTGGCACATGGTTGATTATCGACAAACTTTTAACTTTCTTAGTTTCTCATCATTCTTCATCGGTCGTTATCACCTTATGAGTATGAAATAATACCGAAACACACTCTGTGTGTACATTCTACATTGCAATGTACCCGTTTTGTGTTACAGTTTACCGGATATCAATGATTTTTCCCATTACCCTATTTCGATAATTCAATTTTAAGCAATAGAAAAACTAAGTTATGAGTGTAAGAAGTTTGTTTTAGCGTGGGGTGGCTGCATTCACACTATTCCGCGAAAACAGATTCTTCACTCCGTTCAGAATGACGTGGTTTAGTGTTTTGACACCCCGTCACTTCGTGACACCCTCCAGAGGATAGGATTTTTTACCGATTATTTAATTAATTTCCCGCTTTCAGATAGGTGGCACGGCTCGTGACGGATGTCGTATTTGTCATTCTGAACGAAGTGAAGAATCTTAGCGGGAATTAAAATATAAGTATCTTCTTGATGTTTCAAATTTAGTATCATAATTACTCGGTTGTTATACCCCTTCTTACATTCAACTATAATCCGGTAACCTTTACCGATAATGTGTGTTCAATCAAATTTCCATAATATCATTTCTATCGTTTTAATCATTATTCGCCTGCGTCATTATCTTTCTTTGCCAAAGGACTTTTTTTCCAAAAAAACAGTATAACACAACGGTACACTGTTATTAAGTGGTTAATATAGATACTGTATATTGCAATGTAACTATTATCCGGCTCAACAATAGTATCTGGGGTATCATGCGGGATGGGCATTTATAGGGTATTTCCAGGGACAGGAAATACCCTTTTTAGTATAAGTAATATGCAAGTTAGTTTGTGGTACTAAATAACTATAAACACTTATAGATATAAAGCAATGGCGCGGGCATTCTGTTCACCGTTTGTATTTCGTGAATGTTTTATCTAACTTCGCTTGCTGAATCAATGTTTCAATAACCGAAGTGCGAGATGCTTTTTCATCCGTTCTTTTTGCTTCAAGTACAAGAAAATCAAGCTTTTCAAGTAATTCTACATCGGTGCGGAAGTTTACTCTTTCGTGTTTTTTCTTTCTATTCGGAAATGTCAATGCCATCTTACCTCCGTAAGTTTTACTAATTTATGTCAGTACCATTGCACATACGGAAGTGATAACATCCGCCTGTACAATTGTACAAAACAAATTTACTAAAAATATTAGTCACGTACAAATTTTTTTTGCTAAATATTTCTTGACTTAGATATGGCAATTGACAATGAAAAAAGAAAACGGCTTATAGAAGAGCTAACAGCGTATATGAAAAAGAATAAGCTCTCCAAATCGAAACTATCCGGACTTTTGAAAATGACACCCGGAAGTCTGGGTAATTATTTGGCTGGTTTAGCAAATGTAGGCAGAAAAATAGAAGAAAGACTAAAAGTTTTGGGTATTGATGTGGAGTATATTAATACGGGTTATCGCCAAACAAAAAAGTATGAAAGCGGATATACCGATAATTCAACCGAGAGTATGAGGGTATCGGAAAGTATGAATAAATATTCGCTCACTTCGGGTAGTGCAAAGGATATATTGATACGTTCGCTTACTAATGAGAATAGTGTTCTTCGTCATGAGATAGATTCACTTCGCATTATGATAGTGGAGCACTTTGAAAATGAGAAGGAATAGATACTGTTAAGAGCTCACGCGACCCCTTCCTTTTTTACCGCCGGACCTAACAAAAATCCCGTTTTCATATTACCGATACGATAGTATCGTTGCCATATACTATATCTAAAGCTGTAAAATGCAGTATTTTTGGAGTTTGCGGCAAATTCTAACAAAAAAAATCAAATGAATATTACGGTACTCGGTGCAGGAAAAAGCGGCATGGCGGCAGCACTTTTAGCATATCGGAAGAATAATACTGTTTTTCTATCTGAATACAAACAGTCGGTGGAATATGAAAAAGAAGTAGAGCTACTAAAGGAGAAAGGTATCTCTTATGAATTTGGCGGACATACCGAAGCAGCACTCGAAAAAGCCGATATTATCATTACATCGCCGGGCATTCCGCCGCATGCACCCATACTGCAACAAGCACATATTCGCTCTGTACCCATTATAAGCGAGCTTGAATATGCCCGAACATTTCTGCCGAATACCCTGATTGCCATAACGGGAACAAATGGAAAAACTACTACAACCACATTAATTGCTTATATATTGAATAATGCGGGAAAAAAAGCGATTACCGCCGGAAATATAGGTACGCCGCTTTCCGATTTGGTGGATGTGATTGATGAAAAAACAATAATTGTAACGGAAACAAGCAGTTATCAGTTGGACGGAGTAAAAGATTTCAGACCGGATATAGCCATTATTCTTAATATTACCCCCGATCATTTGGCATATCATGGCAGTATGGAAAACTATATAAAAGCAAAATTCAAAATTTCCATGAACCAAACCGCTCATGATTTGTTAATTTTGAATGCCGATGATGTGGTGATAGCAGCAAATACACCGCCTTTGCCGGCAATAGTACAATACTTTAGTATGCAACCGATGCAGCATGGTGCATATAAAAAAGGTAATTGTATGGTACTAAAAAGCAGCAGCGAACATAAAGAGGAAGAAATTATGGTATTCGACGATATGCGATTACCGGGGGAACACAATGCACAGAATGCCTTGGCAGCAGCCCTTGCCGTACGTGCCCTTGAAGTAAGTAATGAGGATATACGCGATTCATTGATGAAATTTAGCGGTGTAGTGCATCGTTTGGAATATGTGCGTACCTATAAAGGTGCGGAATATGTCAATGATTCCAAAGCAACGAATGTAAATGCGGCATGGTATGCCTTATCGAGCTATACTAAACCGATAATATGGATTGCGGGGGGTAGGGGTGATAATAATGATTATTCGGCATTAAATGAATTAGTGAAAAACAATGTACGGTGCATGATTACGATAGGCGAAGAAGCCGATGCACTATTTAATCATTTTTGCACCATAACCCGTTGTATTCATGCCGACACATTGGAACAAGCAGTACAGTTGTCTGCCGAATATGCGGACGAATCGGATATAGTACTTTTTTCTCCGGCTTGCAAATCATTCGATATGTTCATGAATTATGAACACAGAGGCGAGGTATTTAAACAAGCGGTTTCCGATTTACCCTAAAATCCCTTTACAATGCGATTTCCGATAGACTTAGTAATAGGTGGATACACGGTAAATCTACATCTTGTATTTGAAACTCTTGCCTTTGTAATAGGATTTCGATATTTTCTGTTTTTACGGAAAAGAAGCGGCGATACATATTCCGATTTAAAACGAATAAATATACTTATAGCCGGAGCCGCAGGCGCATTAATAGGTTCTCGACTACTTGCCATACTCGAATCACCCTCCTTATTTTTAGATTCGAATTATCCGGTATTATTTTTACTTTCCAACAAAACCGTAGTAGGCGCATTGCTTGGCGGTTTATTATGTATAGAAATAGTAAAAAAATGGATGAAAATTTCCTATTCATCGGGCGATTTGATGACATATCCGCTTATACTTGCAATGTTTATCGGCAGAATAGGATGTTTTACCGCGGGAATAAGAGAAACAACTTATGGCAGGGGTACCGATTTTTTTATGGCTATGGACTTGGGCGACGGAATATTAAGGCATCCGCTTGTGTTGTATGAAATGATATACCTTGTACTATTTGCAATTGCATTTAGAATTACGGAGCGATATTATACTTTTTGTGACGGCTACCGTTTCCGGTTTTTCCTTATCAGCTATTTATTGTTTAGGTTATGGGCTGAAACCCTAAAAGACAAGCAGGACTACTTTTTAGGACTTGGTGCCATACAAATTGCTTGTTGTATCGGATTATTGTATTATTTTCCTACCTTAATTGCTGTTTTCCGTACAACTGGCTCCGTGCTAAAGAAAAATGAACACAAAAAACTACATCTATTATGACCATACTATCAGCTTATGTACCACATGCCATAAAAGAATAAATGCCAAGATAGTGTTTGAGGGTGATAATGTATTTATGCTGAAATCATGCAAGGAACATGGATTTCAGAAAGTACTGATAGCCGATGATAAAGAGTTTTATAAACAGATAAGAAACTATAATAAAGCATCGGAATATCCCAATAAACCCCATACGGAAACATTATACGGCTGCCCCTATGACTGTGGAATATGCCCTGACCATGAACAACATTCCTGCCTTACCTTAATTGAGATAACCGATCGCTGCAATTTAACCTGCCCCACATGTTATGCAAGTTCATCGCCCACCTATGGCAATCACCGCAGTTTGGAAGAGATAGAAAAAATGTTGGATATAATAGTGGAAAGCGAAACGGAGCCGGACGTAGTGCAAATAAGCGGTGGCGAACCGACTGTGCATCCGCACTTTTTTGAAGTGTTGAATATTGCAAAGAAAAAGCCCATAAAACATTTAATGGTAAACACGAATGGCATACGTATAGCCAATGATAAAGACTTTGCAAAAAAACTGGCGGAATATATGCCGGCATTTGAAATATACTTGCAATTCGATTCCTTTAAAGGCGATGTGTTGGAACAAATGCGCGGACGTGACCTGACGGACATAAGAAAAAAAGCATTGGAAAATTTGAACGAATATAATATTTCCACTACCTTAGTGGTAACCCTGCAAAAAGGACTTAACGACGATGAAATAGGAAAGATTATAGAATTTGCCTTACAACAACCCTGCGTAAGGGGGGTAACATTTCAGCCCACGCAAGTAAGCGGCAGATTGCTTAACTTTAATACGACAACCGATAGATTGACAAATACGGAAGTACGAAGAAAAATATTAGAGCAAACAACCATATTTGCTGCTAATGATTTGATACCCGTGCCATGTAATCCCGATGCGCTTATAATGGCGTATGCACTGAAATTAGGCGGACAAACAATTCCGCTTACCAGATTGATAGACCCTGAATTATTATTAAATTCATCGCGCAATACAATAGTATATGAACAAGAAAAAGAGCTTCATAATTATGTAATGAAGATGTTTAGTACCGGAAATTCGCCTGAAGCCGCAGGCAGTTTTTTCCATCATTTATTATGTTGTTTGCCATCCATAATAGCACCGGATTTTACATACGATAATTTATTCCGTGTGATTGTTATGAACTTTATGGATGCTTATGATTTTGATGTACGAGCCATAAAAAAATCATGCGTTCATATTGTGCATCCCGATGGTAAAGTGATTCCTTTTGAAACAATGAACTTGTTTTACCGTAATGGTTTAGAACAAAAGTTGGATGAATTAAGAGTATTGAATTAGAGCATATAATAGTAAAGGATCAGAAATGAATACCATTGGAAAAATAGTCGGCATAAATCTGGCAATACTTGCATTGTATTGCATAGGTGTATCGTTTATGGATGGATTTGAAAAGCAGTCTGTGCAGGCTTTTTTTTTAGGTATTATATTTATTCCGACACATTTCTTAGTATGCTTAATCACGGCAACCGTAAAATACTTTACAACTAAAGGAAGTGGAGGACAAAGAAATTTGGAAGCAAAAGGGTATTTACTTTCAGCATTAGTAGTCTTAATTGTGGGTTTTTCTGTTTGTATGGCAATGATTTTATAATGATGCGATGAATACGGTAGAGAAAATTGTAGGTGTTAATCTTGTAATACTTTTATTGTACAGTATTGGTGCTTCGTTTATAGATGGATCTGAAGGTGGGTTGTTTCGAGTTGTTACATTAGGTCTTTTAGTCATCCCATTGCATTTTCTAACCTGTGTAGTTATAGCAATAGTGAAGAAAATACACAAGAAAGGAGCAGAGGAGGAAAGAAAATTGCAAATAAGGGGGTTTGTGTTTTCGGCTTTTATTGTATTGGTGGTGGGCTTTCCCGCCTGTTTTTTAGTAGCTTCTTTATGATTCAGAGAGTTTAGTAGAATCCGGTATCGAAAACGATGAAGATTATAGCACAGACCGTTGGAGTACACCTGCTTATTATGTTTGTATATATGGCAGCCGGATTGGCTAGGCCGATATTTAGCTATGGGGTGCTTGTACTTTTACCGCTCCATGTAGGATTCTGTGTGGTATCATCCGTAATTTTTTATATGAGCAGTTTAATGCAAAAAGAGGATAGGAGTAATAAACTATTATGTGCGCATTCTAGTTTATTGTCAGCCATAGTGGTCGGTATAGTTGGGTCTTCGGGTTGTACTTATGTTTTATTCAAAGATTTTAATCACTGAGAAAAGTACAATACATACAAACACTAAAAGATGATGACAAATAAATTAGGTAAAATATTAGGTGTTCATTTTCTAATAATGTTAGTGTATCTTTCCATAGGCATTTTTAGTGATTCAAGTTATAGATCGATTATATGCATCCCTTTACATACAGGTCTTTGCCTGTTTGTTTCAGCAGTGCTTTATTTTCTTGCCTTATTTGAAAAAGAAGATAAGCAGGTGACACTATTCTATGCAAAATCACATTTATTGTCAGCCATTGTGGTCGGTATAATCGGATATTCAGTCTGCTCCACTATTATAGCTCCTAATTTCCCACACTGATGACTATATGTTGTTCATACACTATCAAGCTCTATTATATACACTTTTGTTCTATATAGGACGGGTAAATCAATGAAAATCATACCCAAGGTAATCGGAATTAATGTACTTGTACTTTTTGTATATATGATAATATTAGGTATGGGTGCGAAACTTACATTACTATCAATTCTTCTTCTACCAATGCATGTTACCGTATGTATTTTTTTAGCTATAGTGTACTATGTTTCACCTAATCCCGATGAAGCAGACACAAGTACCTACGCAAAAGCATATTTACTTTCGGCAGTAGTTGTTGTTTTTGTGGGATTTTCAACATGCTCATTAATGATACAGCTATGAACAGTGAATTGACTACATATCTCTACTAAAAAAGGACTTCACTTTTTATTCGTTTCGGATATAACCCAAAGAACATGGCCGCACCGCTACGAGAGTATTGCGAAATCTGATAGTCAAATCCTAACTCCCCATTTGGGAGAGAAAAAAGAGGGGGCGAATACCCCATGGTAAACAGAGAAATACATTCTTCACTTCGTCCGGGATGAAAATATAAACTCTTACTATTTTAACCACTTTTGTTCTCTATACCACTCTACCGTTTGGCGTATGCCTTCTTCCAAAGAAAACTGCTCACGGAAATTAAAATCTCTTTTTGCATTTTCTATAGAACATATCCAATAAGGTGTGGTGATATCTTTTCCTTTTTCATAATTAAGTACACCGGGTTTTTTTGAAAAACGATTCAAAAACCCCGATATACCGGCAATGGCAAATACAAGAGGATGTGGGATGCGAATTTTCAGTACATTTTTTTTACCCAAAACATTCTTTGTTATTTCGCCTATCTCTTCCCATGAATAAAATTTCTCGGATGAAATAAAATACGGTTTACCTATTGTGTTCGGCGATTCTCCTGCAGCAATTATTCCATTCGATAAATCCAAACCATGTATCAAACTCACTCTTTTGTCATCAAAGCCGATTAATGGAGCAAGACCTCTGTTTACCGCCTGAAAAAATGTAAGTATTTCCGTATCACGCTGCCCATATACTGCCGGCGGTCGTACTATGGTTATCGGCAAACGGTCTTTTACTTTCATTACTTCTTCTTCAGCAGCTTTTTTACTTCTGCCATATGCTGTTATGGGGTGTAGGGGCGTTGTTTCCGTTACGGGTTTCTGAAGCGATTCCGCAGGGCCTACGGCAGCCAAACTGCTTACATGTACAAAACGCTTTATGTTCGGTGCCGATTCCATAACGGCTTCCAATATGTTTTTTGTACCCTCACAATTTCCCTTAAAAAACTCCGCTTCGTTTTTTGCCGTCGTCAATCCCGCCACATGAAAAACGATATCAGCACCGGCAAGGGCTTTGGCAAGTCCTTTTTTATCGCTTAACGATGTTTCAACAAGGGTGAAGTTTTTGTTTTTCAGCCATCGCAAATTACTTGATGAACGTATGGTACATACTACTTCATACCCCTTACTGTGTAGTATATCCGCCATATGGCTTCCTATAAACCCCGTTGCGCCCGTTATCAATGCCCGCATAGTATCTTCATATAATAGTGATTATGAGTACAAAATTACGGTATAAGCATTAGCCAATACTTGTTTGTAATGGTTGTTTTCAACTTTACCGTATTCGGAATTACGGATGTAATGCTACTATACAATGCAGGGTACGTATTTTTGCTATAATATATATATACACAATACCAAACGAATGATGATGAATAGCGTAGTACTCGAACTGCTCAATGCACAAATGAATAAAGAGTTTTATTCATGGTATCTGTATCTTTCCGTATCCACGTACTTCAATTCCCAAGACCTTGAGGGCTTTGAACAATGGACTAATACGCAGGCGCAGGAAGAATTGATGCATGGCATGAAAATTTACAATTATCTGTTGGAAAGAAAAGGTGCCGTAGAGTTCCGTCAAATCGAAAAACCGCCTTTAATATGGGATTCTCCGATAGCGGCTGTTCAGGCAATTTACGAGCATGAACGTTCCTTATCGGTAACGATTCATGAGATATTGAAAGTAGCGAGAGAACATGCCGACTATTCAGCCGAAGTTTTTCTCCATTGGTTTATTACCGAACAATTGGAAGAAGAGGTTATGGCTGATAGAGTTTTACAAAAACTGAAAATGGTAGGCGATAATTCGGGTGCAATGCTTATGCTCGATTCGCAGATAACCAAAATTGTAGCCACTGGTGCGGCAAAAGTTAATCAGAATGCTTAGAGTTTATACCATATGAGTACCAAAATCTATACAAAAACCGGTGATGACGGAACTACGGGTCTTTTTGGCGGACAAAGAGTAAAAAAATATGCCGCCAGAATAGAAGCGTATGGTACTGTGGATGAATTGAACACTATTATAGGCATTGCCATTGCCAATGATATTCCGCGCAGTATGAATCCTATATTAAATGAGATAAGTGCTTTGCTTTTTACGGTCGGTGCCGACCTTGCCACTCCGCTGGAACGCGAGACGAAACACCATATACCGCGAATTGAACCGAAGCACACTCTTTGGCTTGAAGAACTGATAGATACATATACTTACGATTTGCCGGAACTGAAAACATTTATTCTTCCGGGCGGAACAAAAGCTGCTGCACATTTGCACCATGCCCGAACCGTATGCCGACGTGCGGAAAGACTTGCCGTGCAACTTTCTGAGCATGAAAATATTGGTAATGCGGTTGTTCCTTTTCTTAATCGGCTTTCGGACTTTTTGTTTACAGCCGCCAGAATGGCTAATTTTCTTATCGGGACGGACGATATTCCTTGGAAACCCCATAAATAAACGACTCAACGATTTTTTTTCGGACGATAAAGAAACCTTTTCGCATGTAATCTGTTATTATCCATGCCACCCATTCAATCCATATCGGGCTTTTCTGATTATTCGCAAAGTAGTGCTTTGCCAAAGGAGGATAAGAAAAGAAAAGAACAATCGGTGAGTAATGGTAAAGAACTTTCGGAAAAAGAGCAAAGGCAAGTTCGACTTCTGGAAAAGATAGATGCCGATGTGAAAGCTCATGAAGCAGCACATCAGGCTGCGGCAGGTGGTTTGGCACGAGGCAAATCATTCGGCTATACGGTGGGTCCGGATGGCAGGCGATATGCAATAAGCGGCGAAGTAAAAATTGATACATCGGTTGTACCTAATAATCCCTCCGCTACTATTGCAAAAATGCAAATTGTTCGGAGGGCGGCTTTGGCTCCGGGTGATTCATCGGGACAAGATAGAAGCGTAGCCGCACAAGCGGCAAAAGCGGAAGCGGCGGCACGGCAACAATTAACGGAAACGAAACAATCCGAGCCGAAAAGCGAAACCGAACAGTCGTCTTCGTCAAGGCGAGGCGAAAACGGTACACAAAACCGAAAAAACGAACAATTAACAAAGACATATACTCAACAAAGTCCTTCCTCAACTTTTTCATATCAGGAAATGTGTAGCGGTTGCGGAACCTTGAGTTCATGTAATCATCTGGCGGCGGGACTATCGGAAATATCAGGTTATATAGCATAAATTCATCATTATCGTTTAGGATAAACTATGTTTTCTTTTCAGAACAGTATTCGCTTATCATTATTATCTCTGCTTTGTATATCGGTATTTGCATTTTCCGCCTGTAAAGAAGACCCCATAGCAAATACAGAAGATAAAGTTACAACTATGCCTAAAGCATCACCTTTGGCAGGATATTGGAAAGCTCAAATTCAAGTGCCGCTTATTCAGATAAATGGTGCCATTGATTTGTTTTTTACCGAACAACCGAATAAAGAAATACTCGGAAGCGGATATGCCTTATTTGATGTACCCGCAGGATTGATAGGGGGTGCTGATCCGAATGAGGAAATACCTTTTAAACTTGCTCAACCGCTCGAAAACTGTACGGCAAAATTTAATGCCGACTCGACTGTAAATATAAATGCGGGCGTACTTGACCTAGGCATTTTAACTAGCATCGGTGGTGGCGGCGGTGGTGGAGGCGGATTACAAAAAATACCCCTAACATTTACAAATGCCAGATTAAGTGCCGATAAAAAATCAATTGCAGGTACACTTACATTTCTATTTTTCCCGATATCTGTTACTTTTACAAAACAGTAGTGTAGTTTGTTTATATAGTACTCAAATTTGAGACTATTTATCGAAAATTATTTCGTCATTCTCTCGGAGTGAAGAATATATTTCCGTATCTTAGATTCTTCGTTGCAAATAGAATGACAGGAAAATTCGCCCCTATAAATCTCCCCAAGGGGAGATTTATGATGATTTTTCTTTTGAATTTATTTTCTTTGTCCCGATGAGGTAGGTTAGGATGGGTTTTAGCACCTTAGGACATCATTCCTAACAAAGTGAAGAATGACATTTTCCTTTTAGAGAATAATCCGTAAAAATTCCAAAAAAGCAATTCGCCCGATAACAGCTATTTTTGAATAACTATTCGGAGTAGATTTTTTATGACACCTCAGCATTTGCCTTCGGGTTCATTTATCGCCTCCTTACCCGATCCTACACCGGAGAATCCTTTGGTTCTTATGTTCAGTGCTTGTTTTAGCGGTACTTTATGTGGTTATGACGGCACATCAAACGGAACGCACCCTACCATGAAACAACTTATGTCTTACCCTAATGTTAAGTGTGTACTTTTTTGCCCTGAAGATTATTCCTTCGGTACTCCGCGCGAATTATGTGATATTCATGGCGGAAATGGTTTTGATGTATTGGATGGCAAAGCTAAGGTACTGACGGAAACGAATAAGGATTGGACGGAATTATTGGTACTTGCCGCTCAAAAAATGACGGAAAAAGCTATAGAAAATAATGTACAGATTGCCATTCTTATGGAGATTAGTGCTTCATGCGGTTCGCAAGTTATTTTTGAGGGTAGCCGTTTAAGTGAAAACAAGGTGTATCAAAAAGGTCCGGGGGTTGCAGCTGCGGCTCTGATACGTAAAGGTATTTTTGTTATAAGCCCGAGAGATTATAAAACTCTTTCTTTACTGCTTTCTAAAATCGATTCCGATTTTATTCCACCCTCTGCTGTAAAAGATCATCATGAAACGGAGTGGTATATGGAGTATTTTTCATGATAATGGCTAAAAAGATTATACATGCCTATAAGGTGAACTAATAGTATCGTTTTACTGTTTGCTTTTCGGCGGCATATTTACTCATAAACGTAATTTAAAGCCGGTATTAAAAACAATACCGTCAAGTGGCATCCATACTTCCGTTAATTGGGGGGTATTATTAGGAAGCGATACTAAACTCTCATAACGGGTTTGCCTCATATCCGTATAATTCTCAAGATTTCCGAAAATCGTGAGCGATTCATACGTGTACTCCACTACTGCGCCAAAAGTCCAATAATCCATCGTTTTTCTTCCGTTACTTAGCACTTGGCTACTCTTGTATTCATAGTCCAATCCCACTCGCCATTTATTGGGCAATGAATATAAAAGATCTCCTTTTAAGCTATGTTTTGGTGTTAAGGGTATTTCGGCAACGGTACCCATATTATTACTTATGGCATTTGTATATGTATAGCCAACAAATAGAACAAAATCGTAGAAACCGAATTTGAAAAAAGTTTCAGCCCCCGCACTCCGTACATATCCGTTCATATTTATAAAATTATAGTTCTCTGTCGGGCTGCTCGTAGCGGTAAGTATCAACGGATTATTTAGATATGTATAAAAAAACATTTGGTTAACATTGATAAAAAAACTTTCTCCAATCGGGATTTTATAGCTTATATCAACATTACCACCATATGATTTTTCTTGTTCTACAGTGTTCTTATCAATAGATAGTATATTCTTATAAGCAAGCAATTCGGCTTCCTGATTAAAAATAGTAGGGTTTCTATATCCCATACCTCCACCTATTCTTGTTGCTAATTGTTGTGACCATTTTATTAAGGCGGAAATTCTTGGCAGAACAAAGAATGTACCATTCAATACATAATCGCACCGTAGCCCTGTTTCAAGCGATACAGCATTACTTATGTCCGTTGTAAAGTTGGCAAAAGCTCCGATTGTTTTGTAAATTTCTGTCCTTAATATTCTACTCGACAAACTATCTTCTTTAAAGTCATCGCTATAATAATTGATACCTGCAATAAATACATCGTTTTCTCCGGCGGAAGAATATGAAAATTCGGAAAATGATGATAGTTGATTACCGGAAAATCTATATTCCTCCAATTTTCTTGAAGGGATAATAGATAAAGAACGCTCGAAAAAGTTAAGACTGTTTCGGAAGGTAATTACCTTACCTTTACTCAATGTATGTTCAAAACTTAATTGAGTTGTTATTCTCTTCACATCGTTTTGCTCTTTATAAAAATGATTCGTGTCAGGAGAAAAATTACTCAATAACTTAGTATCACCTCCTGTACGTATTTCATCGGTAAATGTAGCACCTACCATCAGCATCGTATTCGTATCGAGAGTAAAAAACAATTTGGGATTAAAATTATTTTTGATAATCTGGGGCATATCCGTAAAACCATCATTATCGGCATCAAAAAATCTGTGGGTATTGCGCTGTCCCAAAAGAGTAATACCTATATTTTCAGATTTTGCACTATAAAAGGCATTCACATCAAATGCGCCTATATGCGAAATATTGCAATGGAGAAGGGTTTCATTGTTTTCCGGCTCTTTTGATATAAGATTGATAAGACCCGATATAGCACCCCCACCAAATAATGTTGATGCCCCGCCTTTTATATACTCAACTTGCCGTAAGTCAAGCGGGGGTATCTGCATAATACTTAATGAACCGCTAAAGCCGCCATATAAAGGAAAACCGTCTTTTAATATTTGTGTATATCTGCCATCAAGCCCCTGAATACGTACATTCGCCGTATTGCTCGTTGCCGATGTTTGCTGAACCTGTATCCCCGTGCTATGGGTAATTAAGTGGGCAATTTTACTTGGGTCCATAGTACTCGCTTCATCAATTTCTTCCGTTAGCACCTCAACCCTTGTCGGTGTATTGGCTATACTTTTATTTGTTCTTGTGCCCGTAATAATTATCTCTTCCGTGTCTTCGGCTTTAGGTATCATTAGAATAGTTAATGTTTCCCCAATCGGAAAAATAATTTTACTTTCTTTTTGCTGAAAACCGATATAGCTAAATACTATTGTTTGTTCGCCATTCGGAACGTTTTTTATAATTACCTCACCCTGCGAGTTTGATATTGCCCCCTTATCGGTTGCCTTTACATGTGCTCTTAACCCTATCAATACCTCACGGGAACTACTATCTTTTACAATAGCTCTAAATGTATTTTGTGAGTAGGCAATGTTTGAGATTAAAACTATAAAAAGGATTGAACGTAGTATAAACATTATATATGAATTCGGTACAAGAATTTATTAATTTGATAATAGACGTATGAAAGGTAAGCACAATGCAAAAATATGTTTTCATAATTGATGCGAAGCCAAGGTTTACGGTAAAAAAAACGCCCATATTTCATTATTCAAGTACCTATAGTATAATAATTCGATGATTTTTCGTATCTTTGTGGCTGTTGAGCGGTCGAATTGCTTATATCTGTACTGATAACTGTTGCAAATACAGACCGACGCATAAGCGCGAAGGCGTGTTGTTGTGCGGATATTTCAACGTAACTCGGATAGATACCATACAATCGAAGGAAATCTCAACTGCCTTGTAACAACGTTATTAACGTTTAGGCAGTAGCGAAACAGTACAATTCGCAATCAGGAACAATAACAAACCTCGCGGAACAAAGTCTCCGCTCCGAATACTCGTTCAACTTCGAGTGTCTACACATCGGTTTTTACCTTCCTACCCATCGGGATTACCTTTAACGATACAGTATATCGGCATGTGCTATGCCATATTGCTTTTGTATTCAGTTCGGTATTCACATACGATAACATTATTTGTATTCTACATTTTTTGCAGATAAAGCATTGTGCGGCATCTGCTCACATATATTATTTTCATGTCACATTTACAATTTCATGACTTGGCGGTAAGCAAGGAAATGCACCGCGCAATCGGCGATTTGGGCTATGTAACGGCCACCGAAATTCAACATCAAGCAATTCCTGCTTTGTTGGAGGGTAAAGATCTCGTCGGGCAAGCGCAAACAGGCACGGGGAAAACTGCTGCATTCGGCATTCCGCTTATTGAAGGTATAGAGCGTGGTAATCACTCTCTCCAGTCTATCGTATTATGCCCAACGCGAGAACTTGCGGTGCAAGTATGCGAAGAACTGCGCAAATTGGCGCGGTATCGTAGGGATATACGCATTATACCGATTTATGGCGGTGTTTCCATAGAAAAACAAAGAATGGAACTTCGCAGGGGAGCGAGCATTGTTGTAGGTACTCCGGGGCGTTTTATTGACCAAATTGAACGCGGAGCTATAAAATTGGAAACGGTTAAAACCGTTGTTCTTGATGAAGCCGATGAAATGTTGAATATGGGCTTCCGTCCGAATATTGAGCGTATTATGGGTCTTTTACCAAAAGTGAGACAAACGGCTTTGTTTTCCGCTACTATGTCCAAAGATATTCGCGATATAGCAAACAGATATTTGAATGACCCGACGACGATAACGATTGCAAAAAAAGAGTTAACGGCTGAAAATGTCGAGCAAGTTTATTATGAAACATTGGGCGTTAACAAAACTGCTTTAATGTCTGCAATTTTAAAAAATGAGCGTCCCGATTCGGTAATGATATTCTGCAATACCAAACGCCGTGTGGATGTTGTCGTAAAAAAATTACAACAAGACGGCTACAGAGCCGAAGGCATACACGGTGATTTTACGCAGCGTAAACGTAGCCGTACCATGAATGATTTCCGTCGCGGCACATTAACCGTGCTTGTTGCAACCGATGTTGCGGCACGCGGTATTGATATCAGTTCGGTAACTATGGTTATCAATTATGATTTGCCATTGGATCCCGAATATTATGTACACAGAATCGGTCGTACAGGCAGAGCCGGAAAATCGGGTAAGGCAATAACATTTTCGCATGGCAGAGAAGAAATGTATCGTATGCGTAGTATTGAACGTTTTGCAAAAACCACGATTGAACTTGTTAGTCTTCCTGAAGAGATTCATGTAGAGCAAAATGCTCAGGAACCGGAGCCGATACGTCGCGGAGGCAAAAAATATGCTGCCGTCGAGGGTGGCGAAAGCAGAACACGTCAGCCGGATCGCGGCGATAGACCAAGAACTTCTTATGACCGTGGCGGTGAACGTCGTGGCAGAGGCGATAGTGAACGTTCACCGTATCGCGGTGATCGTGATTCACGCAGACCGGATCGTTTTGCCGGTGCGGATGACCGTGGTGGTGAAAGTCGCGGAAGTCGCTTTGAAAGCCGTGATAGTCGCCCTTCACGCGATGAACGGTCTTCACGCTCCGAAAGCCGTGACAGTCGTCCATCATCACGCGATGAACGGTCTTCACGCACAGAAAGCCGTGATAGTCGTCCTTCACGCGATGAGAGGTCATCACGTTCCGAAAGCCGTGACAGCCGTCCTTCACGCGATGAAAGAACACAGCGTTATGATGACCGTGACGGTCGTTCATCACGCAGAAGTTCCGCACCTTGGAAAAGCGATGATCGTCGTACTTCCGGCGAACATTCTGCACGCCGTGTAGAAAAAGATGCACCGCCTTCACGCAAGGGCAGTAAATTCGGTGTATTCAAACAAACGAAAAAGAAAAAAGAAGCGTACTATTGAGAGATAGCACACCTTATAAAAAGAAGAGGCAATCCCATTCATAGGGATTGCCTCTTTTACTTTGCGTGGGGGTTGGTACTCTATCTCATATTGATAAACTGCACCGGAAAATGTAATTCCGTGCTGCGTATCATGTTCATTACGTCCTGCAAGTCATCCTTGCTTTTTCCGGTAATACGAACCTGATTGCCCTGAATTTGCGACTGTACTTTTAACTTGGAATCGCGAATAAGGGCGGTGATTTTTTTAGCTTCTTCCTGCTCCAAGCCATCTTTTATCTTAATGGTCATGCGTATTGTTTTACCGCCGAATGCTTCGGGTTTTCCGGCATCGAGCGATAAAGCCGATATACCTCTTTTTAAGCATTTTTGCTGAATAATCTCGCGTACCGCCTCAACAAAATGCTCACCTTCAGCCCTTATGGCAATCGTTTTTTGTTTGGGGTCGAAATCGACTTCGGCATTCGAGCCGCGCAAATCATAACGGCTTCCTATCTCTTTTATCGCCTGGTTAACGGCATTATCCGTTTCCTGCATACTTACTTCGGAAACTATATCAAATGAATATGTTTGTGCCATAATTACTAAATACCTCTGTTTGTTTATGCACGAAAATACAATGAAAAGAAGAATTTATGTAAATTCAGCCCGATTTTTGCAGTATCTTTGTTCTTGCTTAAAACCCTTGATGCCATTCGCACTAATGGCGGTTATAAAGAAAATTCATCATGAAGAATATACAAAAGACCGTTATAATTGAAGAAATACGTGAATTGCACGAAAGGGCGACGGAAGCGGAGAAAAAGGCAGAGTACCCCTTATGCGAAAAATACTGTAATGAAATTGCTCTGCGGCTAAATGGCGTAGATAAGAACGATGAAGAATATGCGCCATTTTTTGCTAATAATGCCTATCTTATGGGTATAATCACCTTAAAACGAGGTGACTTCGCTCGTGCGAAAGAACTACATTACGAAGCGTTGGATATTGCCGAAAAAATAGCCGATGGGCCGCTTACAGGCAGAATATTACGCGCTATCGCATCGCTGTATGCTGATACGGGATTTACAAAAGTGGCGTTGGAATATGCCCATAAAGCACTTGCCAAATTGGAAATGGCAGGATTAGAGCGTGAAATCGGGCATACATATAATACCATTGCCAGAATCTTTTACGGCATTGCCGATTTTGAGCAGGCAGTTGAATATAGCGGAAAAGCTTTATCGATATTTAAGCAAAAAGGGCTTGAGGAAGAATATGCTCGGCTTTTAGGCAACTTAGGTGTTATAGATTTTGCCCGTGGCGATTATGGGGAAGCATTAAGAAAATTGTTGGAATCGTTGGCGTATTTTGAAAGCAAAAATATGCCTTATGATATGGCCCGGCTATATGATTCGATTGCCGGTGTATATGAAATGCAGTCACGACTCGTCGAATCAATCGATTATCTTGAAAAATCAATAACAATACGCCGAACAATAGGCGATGTATCAGGCCTTGCTAAAAGTTTGGGTAATACGGGTATTGTGTATTATTCTATGTCCGAATATTCCAAATCATTGGAATATCATACCCGTTCACTGGAAATGTGCAAATCATTATCCATGCAGCATGATGTTATACGTGAACTTGGTAATATCGGTAATGTATATTATTCCCTTAATGAATATGACCAAGCATTGGAAATATATATTGAGGCATTAAACGAAACAAAAAAAACAAACAATCAGCGTGAAGTTGCACGATTATATTCTAATATCGGACAAGCATATAAATCGCTCAATAACTATGATCTTGCCTTAAAGTTTACATTGCAATCATTGGAAATTGACCGTGCATTGGATACAAAATCCGCCACCGCACGCACATGCTCCATATTGGGAGTTTTATACCATGTAATGGGCGATTATGAAGAGGCATTAAAATATATGTATGAGGCATTGACTTTGTATGAAAAAATCGGAATGATAAGGGGTGTTGCCGATATATGTGCCGATATTTCGGATTTACTACAAGATCCGAAATATAGTAATCATAATCTGACTGAAGCCGAACGATTTCTGCAAAAGTCGATTCAGATAAACACCGAACTTAGTTTGTATGATGCACTCTCCAGAAATATGTTGCAATTGGCAGAGATGTGTAAAAAACAAGAACGATGGGAAGAAAGTGCCAATAGTTTTCAGAAACATATAGAATTGTATAAACAAGTGCAATCTGACGATACAAGAAAATCGGCTGAAAAATTTGCACAAAGTAGAGATATCGCTTTAATGAATCGTGAGAAAGAACTTCTTTCTTTAAAAAATTCGGAATTGGAGGAGGCGAACTCTTTTAAAACCAAGTTAATGGCAATAGCTGCCCATGATTTGAAAAACCCGACATCAAATATAAAATTAATAGCCGCAATGCTTAGGGAAATGGTTGAAAATAATACCGAATTTTATGATTTGATACGAATGATACAGGATTCAGCCGAACATATGAATAATATGATTACTTCATTATTAGAATAGGCTGCGGCACAAACGGGAACTATTGAATTAGATAAAAATAGAACGAATGTTCGCTCACTCGTCAAAAAATCGGCTGACTTTTTCTCTCTATCGGCAAGTAAAAAGAAACAAGTGATTTTAACCGATCTTTCGGAATGTTATGCAATGCTCGATGAAGAACGCTTTATGCAGGTAGTCGATAATATTATCGGCAATGCGGTAAAATACTCTTATGAGAATAGCACAATTAACGTTTCTCTAAAAAATATGGGTAATACATTACTTTTTACGGTAGCCGACCAGGGGCAAGGGCTTACACAAGCCGATATTCAGCAATTATTTCAGCAATTCAAAAGACTTTCATCAGTGCCGACGGGCTCCGAACATTCAAGCGGCTTAGGTTTGCATATTGTGAAACAAATAGTGGGTTTACATGGCGGCGAGATATGGGCGGAGAGTGAAGGTAAAGATAAGGGGACGACCTTTTTTGTGGAAATTCCGACAGCGGATGCTTAATATGATTTTATAACCTTATGTAAGTCCTCTGCCTGATTTCTGAATTTTGCCATCCGTTGTTAACTCTTCGATAACCGAATCCATTACACCGTTTATAAAGGTATTGCTTCTATCGGTGGAATATAGTTTTGCAATTTCCAGAATCTCATTAACGGTTACTTTGGGCGGTATTTCGGAAAAAGTAATAAGCTCCGCTATAGCCATACGTAATAAAATCCTATCGAGAATGGCAATGCGGTCATAATCCCAATTCTGCACATATTTTTCAACAAGTTTATCGGCATAATCACGAACATTATTCGTAGCAACAATAAGGTCGCGTGCAAACTCCACTTCGTCCTTTTCCCATTTTATTGCCGTATCCGCCTCCAATTCGTCCACTTCCGCAGGAGAGAGTAATTTTTCGGGTTTGCCGCGTTCTTCTTCTATATCAAACGTAAATTCGCGCATAATGATATGCGGAAAAATTGCAGGCCATTCTATACCCGAAGTTTCGCATGCGGCAAGCACTTGTAAAGCTTTTTCGCGTGCCAAACGCCTATTGCCCCGAATAAAATCGTTTTGAGTTACCGGAAATAATGCGGAAATCGGTTTTATAATACGTGTAGCCATGAGTATTCAGTTCTGTGAGAAATCTTAACGAAGTTACGGAAAAGAGAAAGAAAAAGCACGCTTATATACTAAGCGTGCTTTATTACTATCAAAAAAATTACTATTATTTAGATACTTTATATCTTTTTAATGTACGTTCTTTGCCAAGAAAACTCTGTACTTGCGTACCTGATGCGAGACCCGAGTATTTTACCTCAACCTTAACGGGTGCTTCAATACTTTTTACAATTCCTATTTCTTCTGCAAACCATATACGGGTAGTTGTTGTAACATTAAGCGGCTCGAAGGTTACTAACCCTATATTGGCAGCTAAGGTGGCGGCAACAGTTGTTTCAATAATGTATTCTTGTGTAGGAACACTTTTACCATCGAGCATAACATTGCCTGTGCTACCTTTTCTACCCGTTACTTTTAAGTTTCCGCTGCCTTTTACCACAACCGGAACGCCACTAAACTCAGTTTCAACAAAGGGGATGTTCGCAAGGTTTGTATCAAGTACCATCCACGTATCTTTCGAAAAATCGACAAGGGTCCTCCAAGACGCTTTCGTATCCTTTACAAACTCATCTAAGAAAGGCGTTTTCATACGCATATCATATGTAGTGGATGTTTTGGCAACCACAGAGGAATTGGTCTCAATACCTGCTACATAACTATTTAAGGTACTTGCATTGGCTCTACCGGCTACGGTTGAAACCAATACGATACTATCCGTCACTTCCGCAAGAGAGCTTGCAATCGGATTGCCTGTAAGCGTATCCAAATCAACATCGTCATATACCCATGAATTACCATCTGCTAAAGGCATATAGTTTTTAGTCGGTGTATTATTGTTGTTATTGTCGTTGTTGTTATTACTCGGTGACGAGGAATCGGAGCATGAAGCAAAGCCGAGTAAAGCTACTATAGCCAAACAAGAAAGAACTGAACGCATCGTAAACATAGTTATCCTCAAATAAAAAATATAACGGAAAAATGTATATACACTAATAACACATTGAATAACAAACTGTCTCTTACCATTACACAAAAAAAGAAAAGCCCTTACAAATGAAGGGCTTTTGTAGCGGAGGGCGAGGGACTCGAACCCCCACAGGATCACTCCCGGCGGTTTTCAAGACCGCTGCAATACCATTATGCGAGCCCTCCGATTGGGAACGCAATGATTCCGTGTCCACAAAATTGCACAATTTTTATGAAAGAATGAAACGTAAGCGTGATTTTACTTCACGGAGTACATTGCGTTATACACTTCGGTGTTTGTACCTATTGGGCGTTTTTAATATTAACAAGTGTGTACTCTCGTAGAGTAACTTCCTTTTTTCCTTTATACTTATAGATGAAAGTAATTTTCTGTACCACCTTGGCGAAATGGGCTTTTTCAATAAAGTAGTATTCATTTTCTTGTTCGGCATCGAGATACTCGGTTATTTTTACTTTACTACCGCCCTTTACAACTATAGTTGAGAATGTGCCTGCCGATGTTGTTATCGGTACATCTACATCGGTAATTTCAGCTTCCGCACCGGCTGTCATTGTTTTAGTGCCTTTTTGCAAAGGTGCTCTCAACATTTCTACAATTTCGGCGTCCGGGTCATGGAGGAAAGCATTTGAAACATGGATAGCATCATTCTTGATGAGATAATATACCGTATCGCGCATGGAATAATCCATATGGGGATATAATTCGAAAGTCTCAACACATAAACCCAGTACCGGATGATTAAAGTTAGGATTATTGATACGAACGGCTATTGTATCATTCCTACGAATGTTTGTATTATTATTCGTATCAATCACCGTTATCTTTTCTTCAATCCAATACTCCGTACCCGCCTTGCCACTATACATATAATCCGCAATATTGCGTGAAGCCGGCGGCGTAGGATTTGGGCTTATCGGTTCATCATCACTACAACCGATAAAAAAGACTATACACAAAAGCACATAAAAGCATTTCATAATATCAACACAGTATAATGAAAAAAATATGTATTTGGCGAATATATGTACCTGCCATTGTATGGCTGAAAGCAGGTAAACAAATTTGGTGTAATCACTTATAACAAAGTTACGAATTTATTTCATACTTTGTGATAAGGACATTATCCACACGCGAAAATCAGAAATTCATACTCTTACGAAGGACGGAGCACAAAGTATATCGCATCAATATATATCTTCTTCCGGTTCATTCTCATTAGCAGAATAATGTACAACCAAGTGTTCAATCTCATTATAATCGTTTACTATCCGATGAGCGGCATATACACCGAGAATGGAAAACAGAAATGTACATGTATTAAGTATAAGAATGCCATATTCGGAACCATTCAGAAAAAAGAATCTTAAAAATGGTGATAATGCTATGGAATCTAATGCCTGAAAAACTGTTACAAACCATAATATTTTTATAAAAGCGGTATTGAGTTTTTTCTCCGGCTGAATATTTTTTTCGGTAAAAGCGTATAATGTTTCTTCATAGATTTCATGAAGAATAAAAAAAGGCAGATACAAGTTAATAACAGGGAAAATTGTACACCATGGCTTTGAGCGTGTAAAATACAACCGCTCCAAATGCGGAAACACTCGCATATTATTATAAGTGCCGCGAATCCAAAAACCAAAGAATATTGCCATGAGTAAGGAATGCGCGGACATCAGCCCCGTTACGATAAGACCTAATAATGTGCCATACCAACTATAATCATGAAAATTGAACAATAGTTCAAAAGGAAGTGACCAGCTTATACGCTGACTTGACAATAAAGACAATGCACCGACCCACAATAAAGTCCAATTACATATAAGGAATAATCGTGCAATTTTTGTATTGGACTTCAGGATAACGTTAAAGAAGGACATAGCGGTAAGTATTATGTATAAACGGAGAAGGAGAAAACTACTTTTATTAGACTTTTACATTATTACGAATGTGGAATAAATCAATCGAATACATTAAATATTACAAACAAAAGCATTGTACGTACACTGCGCTTAGCCATGAATAATGATAGAGTTTTTTATTGACTGTGTAATGATAGAATACACCATAAAGCATAAAAGCATACCGTAAACGATATGCTTTTTATACGTAAAGTGGAGATGGCGGGAGTCGAACCCGCGTCCGAAATGCATGAGCCGTGGGCTCTTCGTGCGCAGTTGCTCATTCAAATCTTACAATAATGGTATCCGAACAACAGGAGCATTATTGCCATCAGTGAAAATCTCGCATTATGGCACACCGAAATACCATAACACTATTTCGTTAAAAACGACACCGGTGTTCGGATGAACGAACACATACGAGACCGATGATGGCTAACTTAGTTCTTAAGCAGCCATAGCATACTCATAAGAGTTGCCAGTTATAATTTCGCCGGTTGTATTAACGAGCTCCACCAGCGTAGCTCGGCACGCTCCCTCAAGAACATTTCATCCCGTCGAGACCAATTCATCCCCATAGGATATGCAAAAATACGGCTTTTGCATACAAGGCTTTAACAAATCATTACAAATGTGCTTGTTACAATACCCTATGTATATCATGAAATTTCCATTACCCGGACGAATTCCATAACCGATTGCACACGATACCGCCAACAACAACAGTATTGTAAGTGTAACAACATAACAGAAAACAATACCATAGTAGTATTATATGTGTAACAAGGTAATACGGTAATCCTACATGAGATATAATCGGCGGATAGAAAACAAAACAAAGGACAAACCCCTAACGCAATACAATCTATGTAATTAGGAAGATACTTCCCCACAACCAAGAGTTAATAAAAGTTACCACAGGATACTGCCTGATTACGCAATAGTTTATAGTGAGTATTGATATAGTATAGGGGCTTACTCATGCTTACCATATCACAGAGTCCGTAAATTTTGTTTACATTGATTTTTTATCCTAATTTATAGTGATTCTATACATATAACTCATTGTGAAAACGAGTGTGTAAACCGGTGTAAAAATCATATGAGACTTTTTCTGCTTATTATCATTACTGCCCTATTATATGCGGCACAAATTACAGCAATACAAGCCGGAGGCAAATGTACGGGATGCAAACACTGCAAAAGCGGCGGTACATGCGGCGCATGTAAACACGTAAGTATAAAAACCAAAACCGATACGAATAAGAAACGACAAGATACCCTCATAAAGGACAGCACTAATGTTCAACCCAAATAAACAAACGATGAAAAATTTACCCCTTATTCTACTAATAGTTGCGGCATGTTCATGCAGCGAAGACATAAGCGTGCCACCAAGAATAAAAGAAACACCCGAACAAATGCCCAAGGGGTTCACCAATGACAGCATCCGATTTATGGATATAATGCCGAATACAACACCCGATTATGAGGAATTGGCGCGACTGAAAAACTATGGCAAAACAAACATAAACCTTGATAATTGGCGTGTAGTGGATAAAGAATCGACAAAGGATGAGTATTCATTCAAATTTAGCGGCACAACCATTCCGGGCAAAGACACCCTAACGATAGTAAACACAAGCGGAAAACCCTTTATGCGAAATGAAGGCGATACCCTACTGCTCTATAATAGTAAAAATGAGCTTGTAGATATGATTTATTGGAAAAATGCCGAAAATGGAAAATTATACGGACATCAGTAGATAAGTGATAGGGAGCAGTGAATTGTCACCTCTCTGAATGTACCTGTCACTCAGGTTGTAACGCAGAATCTGCACACGAAATAGATTCTTCGCTTTATTGAGAATGACAGAGCAGAGTATTATACCTTACGGAAATCACTTCTATGGCAACATGCCCTTGACACTTGAATGCCGTTTAGAATTATTCAATATTTTTGTGAGAACACTCTATCGTATCGCTCTTGTAGTTGTGTTTCCTTAATCATTCATCATAAGGTGTTTTTATGTTTCTACCACGTTTTTTTACTTGTTGTGCCATTTGTATTATGATTGCGCTTGGCGGTTGCTCAGAGGATAAACCTACTGCACCGCCGGACAATAATAATAATGAAGTACCTGCTAAAGATTCTTTTTCCGCGACTATTAATGGTTCAAATTTGAGTGGTTACTATATTTCCGTTTATAAATTTGGCGATAGGATTGTTGTTTCCGGTACAAGTAATACGAGTTTTCTTGACTTTACCATAAAATCGGAATTACCGCCGGGAACTTATACATCGGACAATGTTGAGAATGCACTTGAACTTGGTTATACTAAAGTTGACGGGACCACTCTTGAAGGTTGGTCAAGTTTAGGAGGGGGGAGTGTCAGCGCAACAATAACAAAGTCGAACTCTACGGTATTGGAAGGTACTTTTAGCGGCACCGTTGTTCGTGAAGGTTCCGGAAAATCATCTATTACTAATGGTAAGTTCTACCTAAACCTTCCTAAATAATACTCATAAAGTGTGAGTAGTGAATAAACCGGGCGGCAGCGTTTTTTTTTGTTTGAAAATCTCTGCTTATCATGTATTTACCTATTGTAATCACTCGAATACAATCTTCCGGATGAAATTAAACACAAAAATTTAACTTCTCCTATTTCTAAAGTCTCCACTTGGGGAGATAAAGAGGGGGAACAGATTCTTCACTTTGTTCAGAATGACAGATACGACACCCCGTCAGATTTCATCTGCCACCCCTCTGGCAGAGGGGTGGCAGATGAAATCTGACGGGGTGTCAAACACGCATCAATGTCATTCTGAACGGAGTGAATCTGTTCGGTGAATAATACGACCACCCCGCGCTAAAGCGCACCCCTCCAAGGGAGGGGAATTGTAGGAAAGGAAATTAAATTCCCCTCTGACAGAGGGGTGGCAGATGAAATCTGACGGGGTGTCACAAACAAGAGTTAACGAAAAATTCAGCCACCCCGTCACTTCATGACACCCTCCAATGGAGGGGAATTGTAAAGAAATAGAATTAAATTCCCCTCTGACAGAGGGGTGGCAGACGAAGTCTGACGGGGTGTCACAAACAAGAATTAACGAAAAATACAACCACCCCGCCTACGGCACCTCTCCGACGGAGGGAATTGTGAAGAAATAGAATTAAATTCCCCTCTGACAAAGGGGT
>JALHLL010000005.1 GCA_022844575.1 bacterium | reverse complement strand
CGCCAATAAATCGCTTACGATAATTGCCACGAAGGTTACTAAAAATGGTATTACATCCTGAATACCTTTGCTAAACTGTTCCTTAAAAACTTTTGTTGAGGTAAGTTTATAGCCGATAACCAATAATATGGCTGCCAAACAAGAAAGGGGTATAAGATTAAGTATGCTCGGGATAAAAAGTACTGCAAAAAGTAAAAGAAATCCGTGCATTAAAGATGAGAGTCGTGATTGAGCACCCGCATACACATTCGCACTTGACCTTACAATCACAGACGTAATAGGTATGCCCCCTATAAGACCTGAAATCGTATTGCCTATGCCCTGAGCAAATAACTCTTTATTAGTTGCACTTATTCTTTTTTTGGGGTCGAGCGCATCAGCTGCTTCTATTGATAAAAGAGTTTCTATACTACCCACAACAGCTATAATAAAGCCGGTTGTGATAACAAGTTTCGATGTTATGAACGACAAGTCGGGATAATGCATAAAACCACTTAGCTCCGAAAAAGAAGCGACAGGCAAACTTACCAAATGACCGTCCGCCGATGTAATAGCAAGTTCGGGAAACACTAATAAAAAGAACTGATTTAACCCTACACCGGCTATAACGGCAAGCAATGGGGCGGGCAAAAGCCGTAAACGCGGTTTTCGACGCACTACAATATTTTCCCAGGATAAGAGTAAGGCAAGTGATACGACAGATACGATAACCGCACCCATTGAGTAAGAATATATAGCTTTGACTATTTCCGTAAAAGAATTCTCACTATCAAAAAATTGCATAAACCCCATATCACCTTCAAAGTCTTTATCGTACCCTAAGGCATGGGGTATTTGCTTGAGTATGATAACAGCACCGATTGCAGCCAACATCCCCTTTACAACACTATTGGGTACATAATTAGCAATTTTACCAAGTCGGAGTAAAGCAAACAGTATCTGGAATATGCCCGCGAGTATAACAGCAGTTAAAAAGCCCTCGAAACTTCCGATAGTTTTAATCGCATCGGCAACGATAACAGCCAAACCTGCCGCGGGTCCACTTACACTTATCTCCGAACCGGAAAGTAATGCTATAACCGTACCGCCTATTATTCCGGCTATAATACCGGCAAACAACGGAGCACCGGATGCCAGGGCAATTCCTAAGCAAAGAGGAAGAGCCACTAAAAAAACGACAACACCTGAAGAAACATCGGATTTCCAAATCTTATGTATGTCCGTAATATTCATATAATTCATCAGAAAAAATTTGTAACTACAATATAGAACAAGTATTCGAAATAGTGATAAGAATTTGATATCCACTCAACCATCGCTTCTGAAAAAGAAGCCATAAGTCATGCGGTGCAAATGCTCATACAAGATTGTTTCGGCATCCTTTCCGCAAACTTACCACATTCGCAATCATCATTAATTTTATTATCAGAGCATTTTATAAACATTAACTATTCTAGAAATTTTAAAGAATAGTGATATATAGTTAAACCTTTATTCACGGTATCCTCTCTAAGTTTTTAATTGCGCTTTCAGTTATTGTTTATTTTGTTTTGTAACATTTTTTAGGGAAAGAACATGCATTCGTTAAAAAGAATAACAGCAGTCGCCTTAGTCATTATTATAACCTCTATAGGTTTTATTCCGTGCTATACGGTTTTTGCTTCCGGTCATGGAGGACATTTCAAAAAGATTCTTAGTAAATTGAATTTGACGGATGACCAGAAAGAAAAAATCAAAAAAATTATGAAAGAGGTCCGGACAGAACGCAAGGAGGACGGCGACAGAACGAGGAAAGAAAAAATGGAAACTGCAAATGAAATTGATGTAAAAATCAAATCGGTACTTACGACTGAACAACAGAAAAAGTACGATGAGCTGAAGGCAGAGGCGAAAGAACAAAGGAAGCATAAAAAAGAGCTTTAACAATCTTCATTTTGAGGAAAGTTCGTAAAAAAATTGGCGGTGGTATTGTAAAAACATACCACCGTCTTTTTATTTTCAGAGGGTCATCTGCAACAATCTTTGTTTGATTCGGTCATTCCGCCGTAATTTTGATAGTTCATCGGCCATAAACCTCATATACTTCTTTATGTCGTTTCGACAGTTGATTACGTCATTTTTCGTCGTATCGGCATGCTGCCTTGCCGTCATTGCCATTATTCTATTCTTTATAATTAACGGTAATGTGCCTTCATTTGCCGAACTTGAAAATCCGAAACAGGATTTGGCAACACGCATCATAAGTGCCGACGATGAAGTTCTTGATTACTTTTTTATCGAAAGAAGAACCCACCTGCCCTATGATAGCATTCCGTATGAGTTTATACAAGCGCTTATAGCAACGGAGGACAGAGAATTTTACAATCACTGGGGTGTTCACGCAACAAGAACCGTACAAGCTATCTTCAAAAATATCTTTATGGGCAAGCGTGAAGGTGCCTCCACTATTACCCAGCAGTTAGCAAGAAAACTCTTTTTAGATCAGTCGCCAACGTTAAGAAGAAAAATTCTTGAAGCGTTTACAGCTATAAGAATCGAACAAACCTATACAAAAAGAGAAATTCTTGAGTTGTACACAAATACTGTGTGTTTCGGTCGCGGGGCTTATGGGCTTCAAGTGGCTTCGCAGTTATTTTTCGGTAAAAGACCCAAAGAGTTAACCGTAGCCGAGTGCGCTTACATGGTTGCTTTGTTGAAAAATCCGGTTGGTTATGATGCCTTAAATAATTATGAGCGCGCTATTGGAAGAAGAAACTTGGTTCTGCAATTGACCTATGAACATGGCAAACTACAAGCTACTTCTTATGTGGAAGCACTTGAACAACCCATTACAATGTCAGCAAAAAAAAATCAATCGCGCTTAGGTATTGCACCTCATTTTGTTGAAATGGTACGCCAAACACTTGAGCGCGATGAACAGGGTGAATATGGTACAAAAGGTTATGATCTGTATAGAGACGGGCTTATTATTCACACAACGCTCAATGCAAAAGTTCAACGATATGCCAATAGTGCCGTTGAGGAACACCTCGCCGGTTTTCAAAACCAATTTGATAAAACTTGGCGTTGGACAAATAATAAAGAGGTACTGGGTTCTTTGTTATCAGCCGCTATACGCGGTCGGGCAGACTATATAGCTGCTGAGACCGATAAAGAGAAACGCTCAATAAGCGAGAAGTATAAAAAGAATCGTGGTTTTATAGATTCCGTAAAAAGAAGAAACACTTTAATTCAAACGGGTGTAGTCGTGTTAGATCCCGCAACAGGTGCTGTGTTGGGAATGATAGGAGCATCGCCCCAAGCAATGCGAATGACACCCGAAGCACGATACTCATTAAATCACGCTGTACAAATTAAAAGGCAGCCGGGTTCATCATTCAAACCATTTGTATATGCTTCGGCTCTGGAGGAAGGTTTGACGGCAAGCTCAACAGTTGAAAGCGGACCTTTTTCTTATACACTTCCGTCGGGTGAAGTATGGTCTCCCTCAGGAACCAGTTCCGAAGGAGGACCTTTACCACTTTCTTCCGCACTTAAGTTCTCGATAAATTCCGTCGCAGCGAGACTCATAACTGAACATACAACACCCGAAAAAGTCGTGAAATTGGCACGGCGATGTGGTATAACCACACCAATGGATGCATACCCGACTTTAGCACTTGGTGCGGAAGAGGTAAAACCGATTGAAATTATTTCCGCTTATGGTACATTCCTTAATCAAGGAATTTACGTACCCCCTTTCTTTATTACCAAAATTGAAGATCGAATGGGAAATATTATATATGAGAGAAAAAAGAGTAAAAAAATAACGGATGCAATGCACCAAAAAACCGCACAAACCATGGTAAGAATGATGGAGGGTGTTGTAAATGGCGGTACGGCTTCATCCGTAAGACAGTTTTACAAATATGCGGCAGCAGGTAAAACAGGCACAACAAACGATTATGCTGATGCGTGGTTTATTGGTTTTACACCTCAAATTGTTGCAGGTGTTTGGACGGGGTTCGACAGCCAAAGAATAAAGTTTCAGGGTTGGTATGGACAAGGAGGTCGTGCGGCAGCTCCTATTTTCGGCAGATTAATGAAGAAAATTTATGATGATCAATCTCTTGGCTTTAATAGAAAAACATTCAATTACCTTTCTATTCCTTCCGATTCAACGGAAACGGTCATTAATTGGTCTGAACCACCCCCCGAAGGAAGCATACCTAATTCAATAACTGACTCTACAAAAACAAAAGATTCCCTTAATGTACCGAGATTGCCTCGTTTGAATTGAGTTGATTTTTTGTATTTTGTACTTGTATATTGATAAAAAATACATAAATAAAATACTGATGTCAGTTTATACATTCCTCAATTCAGAAAACACTCTCAATATAGGTACAATGTATTGTATCGGTCGTAACTATGCCGCCCATGCGAAAGAAATGGGTGCTCAAGTACCCGACGAGAGGCCTCTCATTTTCATTAAACCGCCAACTGCCTATACGGCAAACGGGGGCAAAGTCGCCATTCCTCCTTTCTCTTCCAATCTTCACCATGAGGTTGAATTGGTTGTAGTTATAGGAAAAGACGGGAATAATATACCGATTGAAAACGCTTCAGAATATATAGCAGGATATGCCGTTGGCGTTGATTTGACTTTACGTGATATACAGACATCTGCAAAACAAAAAGGTGAACCCTGGGCAATAGCTAAATCGTTTCGTGGTTCTGCTCCAATTTCAACGGTTGTACCGAAGGAAGAAATTGATACGCAGAATGCCGAACTGCGGCTTTATGTTAACGGAGTGCTAAAACAATATGGCAACACAAGCGCAATGGAACGGAGTGTTGCACAACTGATTACCACTATTTCCGATATTTTTGGATTGCAAAAAGGTGATTGTATATTTACCGGAACACCGGAAGGGGTTGCTCAGATACCGGTAGGAGCAACTGTAAAGGCGGAATTAAATAATATATGTATGGTAGAATTTACCGTAGGATAATTATGAATATAGTGCGACAGTTGTTACCTGAACTAAAAAAGTCATATCCCATACTATTCATATTTGTAAGTATTGTTCTCTTATCAGGATGTTATACAGCAGTACATAAACAATTAACACGTACCGAAGAAGACAGGTTTACAATTACGGTTCACGATACCACAGTCGAAAAGCAAATTAATAATACACCGGGTATAAGAGATAATGGTATCGTTTTCCCTTCGCCGACAACAAAGGTAATAACTCATACTAAAACACAATATGACAGCACAACGGAACGCTATTATCCGAATTTCATACGTGCGGGTTTATTTGAAAGTGTCGGTCTTATAGGTACAAGTACTCCCGAAGAAGGTTTCGGTAGTGGATTATTCGGAATCTTCGGAGTTTTTGATCCTGAATTCGGTGCAATTAAAAAAGGACAACCGCGCAGTGTGACATTTACGGGTGGCTTATACCGTTTCGGAATTATGGAATGGCGTTTACGGTGGTTTCGTGATGCTGCGAACTGGACATTCGGAACATCCGCCTTAGAAATGATTGTTCCGAAAGTTGATAATTCAAGTTCATTGGTAAGTGTTTTTCCCCTCTATATACGTAAAAGGTATTATTTACGCGATGAAATTCCATATATAACCGTTACACCTGCTTTCGGTTTCGGCTATTTCCCTTCACAATATGGTAATGCTTCCGTTTCATTGGATTTCGGTTCGATAGGTGGTTTAAATTTTCGGATTTATGGCGGAATAGCAGCAGGTATCAATATGGCTAATTCCTCTCTCAACAGTACGAATACTTCACTCTCCTCTACAATTCCATATATAGGGTTAGGTACATCGGTTCTGGACTTTTTGAATAAGCCCGAAGAGTTGGAAACTGAATGGAAATACCATGAACATAGTGCATGGTCTATCGGTTTATTATCATTTTCTACCAATATTACTACTGCTGATACAAGCTTTTTCAGTTTTCAGCAAAATGGGTCGAATAATAATCCAAGAGCACAAAATACTTCACAAGGCGGGTTATTTAAGGGGTTTTCTATACGTATTGCCCCGACGACATTATCATTGCCATTTATTGATAAAAGAGTATTTGTAGGGACATCTTTATTACATCTCGGATTTTTCGGTTCAAAAGAATTTGTAATGTCGGTATTACCTTTAAGGGCGGGATATTGGTACACTCTTATTAACGATGAATTAATTATGGAGCCATCCATTGAGTATAATTATTATCCTTCACGAGTGTTTAATATCAGTAATGCTCTGAAATTGGCAATAAATCAGAATTTCAATTTACAGTTAACTGCAGGCATTGCAACGGGTAATCCCATTGCAAATGTAACAGACAGATTGGATTTTAATGTTAGCAATGTAGTCAGTTTTACAACATTTTACATTGGTATCGGTATAGGCATAAATGAGCGTTTATTCAAAGAATCAGAATTACGGTATTCACGGGGTTCTTATTGATGAAAAATGTTTTTTTACGTTCTTTTATTACAATTATAACAATTACAAGTTGTATTGTATTATTGATAGGTTGTGGAATTATTCCGGCACTATTACCCGATCCGTATTTCTTTCGTCTTAACAGGATTTCTACAAGTCCGATTCTTGTAGCTTATAACTTATCACCTATTGATAGTGTGGAACAAACTGCCGATAATTCGGTTAAAATATTTAAGGGCGGGAAATTTGTCTTGGCTTTAGGCGAGGCAGCCGACCATGTTACGGATATAAGTATTACACCTCGAAATGGCACAGAGTTTACGATTGGTTTCAGAACAACCGTTCGTGAGTATAAACAGAAAAAGGGGCTGGAATTTGTTTTTGCGAATAATACTTTATTGATAAAAGAAAACGGGAAAACAATAGACGAAAAGAAAGATATTACGCTGTCAAAAAATATTCAGGAGCGATTTATTATAGTCAATGATGCATCTGAATATTCCGTTCAAGTCGGGTGCGATACTGTGTATAGAGGAAAAACGATATTACCGGGTACGGAATATATATTCCTCACTACTCAGAATAATACGGAAATTAATGCGAATGCAATTTCCGTAAGACAAATAAGGATGACCACCCCTTCGCTCACTCAACAAAGGTTATCGAGAGAACTTGCCGAATCACCAGCAACTATGGATGATAAATAATGATTTTGGAGTTAGATAATATCGTTAAAATTTATCCGAACGGAAACAAAGCTCTAACAGACGTTTCGTTTTCTGTTGAAGAAGGAGAGTTTTTGGTAATCATCGGATTAAGCGGCTCCGGTAAATCAACCTTATTACGGTGTATCAATCGTTTGCATGAACCAAGTTCCGGTTCTATAGTTTTTCGTAACAACAATGTCACATCAATTCAGGGAAAACAACTCCGTTCATACCGTCGTTCGGTAGGGATGATTT
Source organism: bacterium (assembly GCA_022844575.1). Taxonomy (GTDB): domain Bacteria; phylum Bacteroidota; class Ignavibacteria; order Kapaibacteriales; family UBA961; genus UBA2353. The sequence continues at coordinate 25,481 of JALHLL010000005.1, read as the reverse complement.
TCCAACATTTTAACTTAATCCCGCGTTATTCAGTTCTTGATAATGTTCTGACAGGCGACTTAGGACAAATGGCAGTGTTTTCTTCGCTCATGCACAGGTTTACAGATGAGCAAAAACAAAGAGCATTAAAGAATCTGGAGATTGTGGGAATAGCGGAAAAAGCGGAAGAAAGAGCCGATGCCCTAAGCGGCGGACAACAGCAAAGAGTGGCGATTGCGCGAGCACTTATGCAAAACCCCGATATCATCCTTGCCGATGAACCGGTCGCTTCTCTCGATCCGGCTACATCGCATTCGGTGATGAAATATTTGGAAAAAGTAAACAAAGAGCATGGGAAAACCGTCATCTGCAATCTTCACTTTCTCAGTTTGGTTCGCCAATATGCAACAAGGGTGATTGCATTAAAAGGCGGAGAATTGATATTTGAGGGTAAACCTTCGGAGATTACGGATACATGGTTCAAAACTATATATGGTGATGATGCCGCGGAAGTCGAAATCCGATAAGAAATTTCAGAAATACTTTGGAGTACGATAATGTCTTGGTTTTTACGCAAGAAAAAAAATATTGAGGATAATATACCGCGTGAAATGCCCGACGGGCTTTTTACTCAATGTCCTACTTGTAAAACAGTTATCTACAAAAAACAGTTTGAAGAGAACCTGTTTACTTGTCATAGCTGCAATCACCATTTTCGTATCACCTGGGAAGAATATGTAGATATTTTGTTCGATGAAGGCACATTCGTACATACCGATACGGAAGTACGAAGTACAGACCCTCTTAGTTTTGTTGATACGAAAGCATATACATTACGATTGAATGAAGCACATAAAAAGTCCGATTTCCCCGATGCCTTAACAATCGGTTATGGTGATATAGTCGGAAGACATGTTTCCTTTGCTTGTATGAACTTCGGTTTTATCGGCGGCAGTATGGGAAGTGTGGTAGGAGAAAAATTTTACCGTGCAGGTAAAAGGGCTCTTGAAGATAAATGCCCGCTCATTGTCATTTCGGCATCCGGTGGCGCACGTATGCAGGAATCAGCATTATCGCTTATGCAAATGGCAAAAACAAGTACTGTACTCGGCGAATTAGCGGAAAACGGTTTGCCGTACATTTCCATATTAACCGACCCGACTACAGGTGGGGTAAGTGCCTCATTTGCGATGCTTGGTGATGTAAACATTGCCGAACCCAAAGCACTTATTGGTTTTGCAGGTCCCCGTGTAATCGAACAATTTATCAGGAAAAAATTACCTGAAGGATTTCAGCGTTCAGAGTCGGTATTGAGTCACGGATTCCTTGACAAGGTTGTTCATAGAAAAGATTTACGTAGTACAATCAATACAGTGCTACAACATTTCTCATAATTTCTGTAATGAAGCGAATCATTGTCAAATTTCTTCAATATTCTCTTCAATGCATTTATTATATTTCTCTATCAGCAATAGTACTTCGGTTATTAATTTTTATCATTGAATTAATATTTATTGTAAAGATTATCAATTATGAATTTGGTGGACATTTAGAAATATTCAAATTCTATGCACTTCCTATAGGTATTATCTGTGCTTTTTTCGGAGCCATTAAGAAAAACGATACAAATATTCGATGGATTGAAAAACTAACCATCACTATAATCCTTACATTTATTGCTGTATGTTTTTCCATCTTCTCTGCTTTTAGCGGAATGTGTGATTACACGATCACTAAAAATCTCTTTATCAAAGTAAACGATACAACAAATAAGATTGTTGAAACAAGATTCGGTTGTGGGGCTTACGATAGTAGTCCGGAGAGAGTAGATATACTCGAAATACATTCATATTTCAATTGTATTGTTTTTCTTACGAGAACTGATACGACAGAATTAGAAAGAAGCAGCTGGATTGTACCGCGAGAAAAGGAAAAACTCAAATAAAAAAGGCGACTCAATATTGAGCCGCCTTTTACTTTACACAAACTAGAACATTACCCTTCTTGTTTATCGAATTGTTCACGTGTAAGAAGTGAAATTTCAGGCATTTTTTCCGCTTTTAAAAGAATATTAATATCCTTTATATCTTTAGTCAGAATGTCATTCAAACGTTTACGTGTATTAAATAATTCCTGATCAAGATTGCCAATACGTTTCATTTGTTCCTCGCTAGGTTTTCCAGCGAATTGCGATACAGTTCCATAGATACTCGCTAATTTCTCACGAAGTTTATCTTCGGTATCTGCAAAGAGCGAACTTTTTTCGGCAATAATTGTTTTGTGAAGTGAATCAAGAGAAGAAATTATTTTTTCGCCTTTTGTTCTTGCTTGCGAACCGCTTACTGCAGTCAATAAAACTTTACGTAAAGAATCTCTTACGGATGTAGTTTGTTCAGAAATAAAAGCCAAATCATCAATCATCATCCACATTTTTTTCATCGCCTCAAATTGTGCAATTCTATCCTGCGGTTTATGAATTGATTTTTTATCTTCGTTAATGACAAGATTCGTACTATATTCTTTACCGTTTTTTGTAACGCGTACAGTATATTCACCCGAAAGAACGGTATATCCCCAATTTCCGCCGCCCGTATTTTGTGAAATTGCAACGCGCGGAGGTTTTGTTGACATATCCCATGAAAGTAAATTAACACCCTTCCTTTTTGCTGCCGGAATAGTAGCAATAACCTGATTTGTTTTTTTATCCAAAATCTCCACTTTCATCTCGCCAATCATGTGGCGTGCCTTCAAGTAATAAGCAATACGTGCACTATTATTCGGATTTGCCGCATTAAATTCATCCGAACCTGAAAATTCCTGAAAACCCGATGAAAATGACATTTCCGTAGGTCTTGTCGGTAAGAAAACAAGTTCTTCAGCAAGAACATTCTTTTTTAATGCTCGTAAAGGATTAATATCGTCAATAATAAATACACCCCTACCATGGGTCGCAATTATTAAATCATGCTCTTTCGGATGAATAACCATATCACGAACAGGAACATTCGGAATTTCATTTCTGAAATTAGCCCATGTTTCTCCTCCATCAATAGAAACGTATAAACCAAGTTCCGTACCAACAAAAAGTAAATCTTTATTAACAAGGTCTTCCCTTATTACATGAGCAAAACCTCTTAATGAATCACTTGTTAACTGCTTCCATGAACGACCGTAATTCGTTGATTTCAGAATATATGTTTTATGGTCTCCGCGTGTATGATTATCAAATGTGGCATATATCGTCGCTTTATCGAAATGACTCGGCTCTACACAAGAAACCCATGTATTTTTCGGCACAAGACTGGCTAAGGAAGCCGTGATATTTTCCCATGATTTTCCACCGCTTGTACTTACTTGAATATTACCGTCATCCGTTCCTATCCATATAATTTTTTCATCTATCGTGGACTCCGCAATAGAATAAATGGTACAGTGGTTTTCCGCACTCGTATTATCCTTTGTTACACCGCCTGATTCCGTCGGGTTATATTTTGCTGAATCATTTGTTGTCAAATCGGGTGAAATTCTTTCCCAAGTATCACCATGATTATAAGAACGATGAAGATATTGTGAACCGATATACAATGTCTTATTATTCGTCGGTGACTGCGCGATAGGAGTATTCCAATTAAATCGTAATTTCTTTTCGCCTTTTTCTTCAAAAGGTGAAATTGGTTTTACTTCATTGGAAGAAATATGCCTTCGCACGGCACTTCCCCCTTGCGATTCAAAATAAAGAATATCGGGATTAGCACGATCACGTACAACGGCAAAGCCGTCACCCCAACCCGTCGGTTCCCAGTTTCTATTTTGTATTACCCATCCTCCGGTTATTTTGTGTGGTACCATCCATGAGCCATTATCCTGCAAACCACCGAATACATTATACGGCTCTTCAAAATCATGGGAAATACGATAGAATTGTGCTAATGGTAAATTGCGGAATTGAGACCATGTAACTCCTCTATCGAATGTTCTGTAAACACCCCCATCGGTGCCGAGTAATAAATGTTGCGGATTTTCGGGGTCAATCCATAGTGCATGGTGGTCGGCATGTGCGCCACCCCCATAATTGAAGCCATTAAATGTTTTACCGCCATCATCAGAAATACCTAATTGAAACGATGGGCGATATACTCTGTTTTCATTATATGGATCGACATACAGACATGAAAAGTAAAAAGGTCTTGCCGTTACGCTTACAGCATTCGACATTCTTTTCCATGATTCGCCTCTGTCTTCAGAACGGTATAAACCGCTCTCTTTCGATTCAATCATCGAATAGATGACATTCGGTTTGGAAGGGGAAATAGCAATAATTATTCTGCCTAAATCACCTGAAGGAATATCTTTCGACATTTTTTTCCATGTTTTACCGCCGTCAATACTTTTATAAAGTCCGCTACCAGGCCCTCCTGAATTAAATGTCCATGCCATACGGCGAAACTGCCACATCGCTGCATAACAAATACTCGGATTTTCAGGATCGATGACAACATCTGCACAGCCGGTTTTTTCATCAACATATAAAACTTTTTCAAATGTTTTACCGCCGTCTGTTGTTCTGTATAATCCTCTTTGGTCGCTATCGCTCCATAATGCACCCATTCCCGCAACCAAAGCTATATCGGGATTTTTCGAATTAAGCGCAATCTTTGCGATTCTTTCCACTTTCTCCAAACCCAATAATTTCCATGTTTCCCCTGCATCGGTTGTTTTATATAAACCGCCGCCTATGGAAACACTATTACGTACATTCGATTCGCCGGTACCAACCCATAACACCGAATCTTGATGACGAGGATCGAGAGCCATACAGCCGATAGACTGATTTTTTTCTTTTTCAAATAATGCCTTAAAGGTTGTACCATTATCTTTCGATTTATAAACCCCGCCGGCTGCCGAACCCACATAAATAGTTAAACGTCGGTCTTTTTTTCCGGCTTCCTGATTTATATATAATGCCTCTATTGCAGTAATACGTCCGCTTGAAGTGGCGGGTCCCAATTCACGAGCGCGCATAGTTCCGAATGTATAAGGAGTAAGCATTTGCGCTTCCGTCTTATATATATCCGAAAAAAGCCCGAAACAAAGAATAATAATTAAAAAGTATATATTTCGCATAATATTATTAACCTCTATTTTAATTACTGCTTTTTAGCAGGCATTGTAAAAAAAGAATCGTCCACTTTTGTAGTAAAGTCATACATCTCCACATAGTTGGCACTTGTTACTTCACCATTCGATTTCGTTTCAAAGGTATATGCTAATGTAAAGCCGTTTACCGTTTTATAATCACTCGGAAATAATTCGCTTTCAACCGCAACACCCGAATTCATATATTTAGTTGTCGTTTTTACAATTAAATACGAATCGGTATCAAGATAATATACAACTACCGAGCCGTCACTTCTTGTTGCCGACACTTTATACACTTCCGAGCCCTCTATTTCATCTTTTCCTTTATACTCTAATTTTGTACCGTCCTTACCATTTATTATCAAATCATTATGCACCATTTTTGTAATGCGTTGAGCTTCCTTTGCATCGTCATCGTTCAGGGGTTGTGCATCCGACGATCCTGTCCATGGTTGTACAGTCCATCCTACTTTGCCGTCAAATGCCTGAATATATACCAAACCGGGTTGAAAGCTATAATCCATTCTTGCTTTATCCGGTAATTTTACCGTAAATGTCATTGGTCTTTTTTGTCCGCCGCCACCGCCTTGCGATTTTGCTTTTATGACAACACTTACAAAAGAATTCAGCTTTTCTGCTCCGCCAATCGCTTTTTGATACCCTGCAATGATGGATTCGAGGGTTTGCGATTGAGCAGAAATACATGTACATACAATAAGTATGCAACTAAGAAATATGCCCTTCATAATTACTCTTAAAGAAATGATTAAATAGTTATAAACGAAAGTAAACGATTCGCTTCCTCTCTGTTTGATAGTAAGGAGCGATGCCGACAAAAGAAGGTAAAAAATCACAATAGCATTTTAGCATGGCGAAAATACGACCTGTTAACCTTTAAGTTACAATTCCGTAGGGCTTTTAACACTTTTTTGCGATTAGGATTCGCGGCGGCTGATGCTTTTCAGGAAAGCAGTGAAGGAAAGATCTTCTGGAAGTTGAGGTTCAAGAATATCCGTTTCTTCAGATACTACTTTTTTATCATTGGATTTATCGGAAAGTTTCTTTCGTTCCGTGTCACTTATATCGGCAATAAGATTAACCGAATTTTCCGTTACTCCGATAAGAAATCGTCTTTCACCGTAATGTAATACTATGGCTTGGCTTTTCGGTGTAAGGGGTACTCTTGCATCAACATATAATGATGAAGGATTCGATGCGACACGCCCTTTAATGGCGATTCTTTTCTTTAGAATAAATAATAACAGAGAAAGACCGACTACTGCGGCAAGCATGGTAATAAATGCTTTTAATAATGTAGGGTCTAACATTTTTTTTCCTGCTAATTAACGACGAACTCCCCGAAGTCGCTCACCGGGTTCAACAAGTGATGTTATTCTTATACCGAAATGTTTATCAATAACAACGACTTCGCCCTCGGCAACTTTTTTACCATTTACAAGAATATCAACAGGCTCACTTACTAGTTTATCAAACTCGATAACAGAACCCCGGCTTAATTTCAATATATCGCGGATAAGCATATTCGTGTTACCCAATTCAATCGAAACCGGTAATTGCAAATCGTATAGCATGGAGAGGCGTGCTTCTTCATTGGTCAGTTCACCGCCTGCTCTTCGTTCGGCAGCAAACTCCTGAAACTGCGGTGTAAACGCTGTTGCCTGAAATTGTTGCTGTGTTTGTTTTGAGCCATCCGCTTCAACGGCACCACTATTTATGAGAGCATCTATTTCTTCTTGCGTCATTAAAACTCTCCATTTCTTTTGTAGAGTGTATCAATATCTACCAGATCATCCTGTTGTAAAGTACGTGTAATTTTCACGGACTTTTTCCCGTCAACCGCACCCGGTCTCGCGGCTAATTTTCTTCTTCCGGCAATAATTACTTCAATTTCCTGATTGATGCGAGTATTCAGTTTCAGCACATCGCCAACTTTTAATTCCAACAACTCGCCCACGCCAATACTCGCCTTGCCCAAAAGTGCCTGTACAGGAAGATATGTATGCGATAATTGCTGACGCAAAATCTGCATATTTTCTTTCTGACGTTCGGATGTAAATCTTGCGGCAGGCGTAAGTTGCTGTCTATTGAGTTGAGTCAGAACATCTTCAAGAGCAAATGTCGGAAAGCATAAATTCATCAGATATTGATTCATGCCGACATTCACATCAAAAGAAACCACAACCACTATTTCCGATGAAGGAGCAATTTGTACGAAATCCGCTTCCGTTTCCAAACGCGAATATCGAAATGTGAGGTCTGCCATTGCACGCCACGCATTCGATAGATCGGAAAAAGCATGTTCGATCATTCCGCGGATAACGGCTTGTTCTATAGGCGTTATCGAACGGGCTTTACGTACCGCTTCAGATGTTCCGCCTAATAGTCTTTCCACTAAGGTTAATGCTAATTGCGGACTAATTTCCATTATTCCGCTTCCATCAGCACCTACTATATCAAAAACGTAAATACAACTCGGATTCGAAACGGAAAGAATAAATTCCGAATAAAAAAGCTGATCAATAGATGTTACGTTAATCGAAACAACCGTCTGTAATTTGGAGACCAAATAATAGCCGAATGCTTCTGCAAAATTCTCATGAACATTTTGCAACATCCTAACTTGATTTTTCGATATCCTGTTCGGTCGCCGAAAATCATAGTTAACGGCATCGCTGCCGCTCATGGCACTACTTCCTATCACATTATCAACATCCATACCTCCCGTACCCATTACGGAAAGTAAACTGTCAATCTCATTTTGTGAAAGTACATCAGCCATAACTATTGATTACATTTATTGGATGATGAATTTGGAAATATAAATATTACTCACTTTTGTACCGATGATATACGGTTTAATTTCTTTTTTAATGATTTTCGGAAGCGAATCACGTAATGAAACACGCTGATAATCATTGATCGTAAAACGCTGTAATACTTTCAACACACCATGCCTAATGGGTATCATCAGATCTTTTTCCACTTTTGCCTTTGCTTCTTCCGAATTAACTTCTATACCAAGGTTAACAACGACATAACGATCCGAACCATTCGGGTTGACGATAAAGTCCTCGGTACCAACAACCAATCTCGGCAACGGATTGCCGTCTTCGTCCACAGGTCCTATATCTTCATCCGCTTCTTCTTCCCCTTCTTCAACATGCTCCTTTTTTGCCGTTTTGCCATGTTTATCTTTTGCATCGGCTTCTTCATGTGAACCCCCGAAAAACTTCACACCAAGAAAAATACCGGCTCCGAATACAACGGCAACAAGCAAACCTGCTACGGCTGCCATCAAAACCGTCTTCATACCGCCGCCTTCTTTCTTGGCTTTCGCCGGCTTTTCATCTAAAGCATCATTATCGTCTGACATGTAACCTCACATAAAATGTATTACCGACGGCATACACCGCCATAAATATTGATTATTGTGCCAAACATCTGCGATTGGTTTTCGACAATACACGGAATTGAACTTTGACACCTACAAAACACATTATCCCTATGAATGCAATGACTTAGCTAATACGTGCACCATTATGTCACATTTAGCCGAATTTCGCACGTTTTGTGTTGACTCACATTACTTATGGTGAATATCAACCATTGTATTAAGCAGTAACTGTTCTGCGTCCGATACTATAATATTCTAATCCCCTATTATCCATATCATCAGGATCGAATAAATTACGACCATCGAAAATAATCGGCAATCGTAGCGATTTCTTCACCGCCTCAAAGTCAGGACTCCGAAACTCATTCCATTCAGTCGCAATTATTAAGGCATCAGTATCATTCAAACATTCCATCGAATCAACTGCATACTGCACTCGATCGCCAAAAAATCGCTTCGTATTTTCCATAGCTTCGGGATCATAAGCAGTAATATTTGCACCGGCATCAAGCAGACGTTGTATTAACCGAAAAGCAGGTGCTTCCCTTGTATCATCGGTATTCGGCTTAAAAGCCAAACCCCATAAAGCGAAACGCTTTCCTTCTAACGTGTCAAAACGTTTTTGAATTTTTTCAAAAAAGCGATCCGATTGGCGATAATTTGCCTCTTCAGCTGCTTTTACCAAACCTAACGGCGTATTTGCCGCATCAGTTGAGTGAATAAGAGCTTTTACGTCTTTCGGAAAACAACTGCCGCCATATCCCAATCCTGCAAATAAAAATCTTTTACCTATTCTCGAATCGGAACCTATACCCATGCGTATTTGCTCAATATCGGCACCAACCTGTTCACAGTAATACGAAAGTTCATTCATAAACGAAATGCGCATAGCCAAATAACAATTCGCAGCATACTTGGTTATTTCGGCACTTTTTTCATCCATAAAAAAGATTGGGTTACCGCTACGCACAAACGGCTCATACAAATCGCGCATTATTGAAATTGCTCTTTCATCCGAAGCACCGACAACAATTCTGTCCGGCTTCATAAAATCCTCAACTGCAAAGCCCTCTCTTAAAAATTCGGGATTACTTACAACTGCAATCGGATATTCAGGGGCTGCATTTCTTACTATTGCAGTTACTTTTTCAGCCGTTTGTACCGGAACCGTGCTTTTATTGACAAATACTTTAAAATCACGGATATCTTTTTCTTTAATAATTGTGGCGGCATCTTTAGCAACCCCCAACACATATTGCAAATCGGCTGAACCATCTTCATCAGGTGGCGTAGGTAGGCATAAGAAAAGTACGGATGATTTTTCCACCGCTTCATTCAAATCGGTTGTAAATGTCAATCGTCCGTTTTTAATATTTCTTTCTAATAAATGCTCCAACCCGGGTTCAAATATGGGCATAATCCCTTGGCGTAAGTCATTTACTTTTTTTTCGTCAATATCAACACAAATAACCCGGTTGCCGCTTTCGGCAAAACATGTTCCAGTTACAAGTCCTACATAACCCGTACCTACTATTCCAAGCGTTTGAGGCATATTTATTTCCTGATTGAATAATTTGAATAAGTGGAGAAATTTCGGTCAGTTTTACAAAAAAAGTTCAGTAAAAACTTAATGCTGAAGCAATCGTATTATCACCAAAACCATAATAATAAGAGCCGCAAGTGTTATAGCAAACTTTATTAATTTTCTGAGAATTGCAAATACGATCCCGACAAAAAAAATCGCGATTATAGCCAAACCGAATGTTGGTATTTCCGAAAAGTATTGTACAATATCCTGCATTATTAAAAACACTAATTTGAACGGAATGAGAATGTTATCGTACCTTCCATCTCCTTATCGTCCTTTATCTTATTAAATCGCCACATCCTTAGTGCTTTCATTACCTCATTTTCCAACTGCGGATCACCTTTTGTCGTAAAATTCATTTGCCCTACCGTACCTTCAGGCGTAACTCGAAACTTTACTCTTATCAATGTAGCAGTAGCACCTTCGGGATACTTAGGAATTTTCTTGAACATAACGGAGCGGTTTCCGCCACCACCCCATTGTAAACCCCATCCTTCTCCGCTTCCGGCACCATCTCCCAAATTACCTAACCCTGTTCCCGTTATCAAACCTTCTTTTCCGGCACCCAACTCTTTTGTTCCCGTTGCCGCTCCGGTATTTGCCGTAGCACTCCCCAATTCTTTTACGGGTTTTACATTCGTAGCACTATTTATATCCGTTTCAGCTGTTGTACTTGTTTTCGTCTTTGTTGCACGTGCAGCATCCTCAATATCAAGTGAAGGTTGTTTGCCTGTTTTTTTTATACCCTCTTTCTGTAAATTACCGCCTTTATTACCCGTACCGTCACCATCTCCCCATTTCAATTGTATTAATTCAATACCTCTTATTTCAGTTTCTCGTGGCGGGGCAATGTTACATTGCGTTAAGGACATGATATAGAGTAATAACGGCACAATAATGAGCGAAATACCAAAACCTCGCGCAGTAAAACGCTCCCATGGAATTTTAATGGTTAAACCGACCGGTATATTTTCAATTTCTCTCATCAGATTATCGTATTATATTAACGTACTCTATCAATCCAACATTGGTCATAGCCTAAACTTCTAATAGCTTTCTCGGCTTCATCGCGCGATGAAAAATTTCCGAAACGTACCCTGTACCATGTTTTATCACGAATTTGCTGTGTCGTTATTACCGGCGCATTTGCCGAAGAGGAACGTAACTTACTTAGCCAACGTTCCGCTTCATTTTTCGATGGTGTTGCATATACCTGAATAGTAAACAACGGTTTCACTACTTTATCGGATGTTGTCGCCTGCTCTTTTTTTACCGGAATCTCTTCAACTTTTTGTTTTGTTTCATGAGGTATTTCTTTCTCATGATGTTCTTTTTTTGCTATAATATTTTTTTGAGGCTGTTTTTCGACAGCTGAGGGGGTACTATGTTTATCCTCTTTTTCTTTATGATGAGCTATATTTTCCTTAACGGATTTGTGCTCTTTTTCAGGATGTTTTTCTTTAATCGGCTTCGGTTCATGTTTCGGCTCGGCATGTTTTTCCTCCGCATGTTTTTTAACATCGGATTTAGGTTTTTCATGAGATGTTGCAGAATTGTGACTGTTCGCTTCCGCTACATGTTCATCATGTTTTGTATCATCCGCTATCTCATCCAACAATGAATCGGGAATGGCGGTAATTGCCTTATCATCGCTATGTGGTTTTGATTCAGCGTGGGCATCCTGTTTATGCTCGCCCTCTGTTTTGTGTTCTTCCTCTTTTTTGTGCGCTTGATTATCGTGATTTTCAACTTTGGTAGAATCCGTATCCTTCGAGGCAAACACTCCTTTTATTGCCGGTGTAAGCATATACGCCGATAAACCCAACACAGCGATCCCGGCTATTGAAGCAGCAATTAACAAGGTTTTCTTATTAAAAAAGGGTAAAGATTTTTTCTCCTTTTTTCGGTTTTCCTCCACTATAGGTGGAATCGTATCGCTGTTTTCACTGACCATATCTTGTGCCAACGCGGCATATCCCCCATACCCGCCTGAATCAGGCATATCCGTTACTTTCGAAGCCTGAACGGGTTCTTCGTGTACCATAAACGATGAAGGATGTTCAGCTTTTATATCAGCAAGGTCAATGGTTTCGGTGTTTGAGTCCGTTTCAAACTCAATAAAATCCTGTTCTTCAACGGGCGGTTGTTGTTCTTCAATAAGCTCTTTCTTCTGCCTGCTTTTAATCAAATCCTGCTGCAAAGCACGTAATAAATCTTCATCAATTGATATGTTTTCCTCAATAGTATCACTCTCCATTATTTGCTGTTCAAAAGTCGAAGCTTCCACCTCCGGAGCCTCCGTCTCTTGTAATGGTAATTCTTCACTTTGAATCTCGGGTTGAGGTTTTGGTATAATAAATCCTTGCGATTCTCCCGGGTATGCCGTTAGTCCTTCAAGCGCAAATGTCTCGCTGTCGGCACTATCGAAGCCACCGAATTCATCATTAAGAACATTTTTGTCCACCATGGAAGAACCTTTCGTAAAGTTTAATTCAATGTTTCATCAACATCAAAAATTACACAAAACACCCACAGCAAAAAATATACCGCGTTCTTTATACCCCTCCCATACAAAAATGGTAGAGTTCGTAATATTATCAACGCGAATATATCCTTGAAGTACTGAATTGAAAGAATATGTTGCCCTTAATGAAAGATCAATATATCCTGAAAGTTGAGGTACATTATTACTGCCTGTTGAACGTGTCCCCATATAACTTGCTGTTAACTGCGTGCCTATTTCATTATTCCAAGTTCTATTCCAACGAATGGACGTTTGAAAAGGCAAAATATATGATAATGTACTTTCTTTTGCAGTCTTTATGGAACGTGTTTGAACATTAGCATTGAATGTATTGTATTCATCATAGGTATAAACAACTTCAGCTTCCGCCTCAATTAGCATTACATCAGCATAACGTAAAGCAAAACTTGCCTGCTGATTGCCCTGCCAAACGGCGTAATTACCAATCGAAGCAACAGTCCCTTTCATCATAATGCCAATCTTCTCCAAAGGATGATACCATAAACGTGCCCCGACTGCAATATTTTCACGTGCATACTCTATCTCTGCCGAATTGGAGATATACGGATTTATTCTCATCATTCTTATAAACGAATTCTCCAATAATCCCGACCTAATAAATGCCCCTAATGTGAAATCCCCATTCAAGAAATACTCACCATCAGCAATTACTTTCATTGCTCCGAATGTTGCTCCGTTTGCATTCGTATATGATTGTAAACCTGCTTTCGCTCGCACTTTGTAGGTTTCCTGCACATAATTTGCATTTGCAAGAAAATCCATCATATTCAATCCATTACCCCGTAGCGTGTGAAATTGCAAATTTGCTTCCGCACCCACAACAAGATCATCAAAACGTTTTGTTGCATCTATAAACCCGTGGAGTGCATTATTCACCGCATCATTGTTCGATTGTGCTAAAGACCCTGCATTCCAATCTCCACCCAAACTATATGTATATCCGTTATATGAGCCATCCGTTCTCACACCGGCACTAAAATCCGTAAGTGAACGATGCACAGCGCTCGGAACAGCGTATAAATTGTGTGCATCACGGGAAAAACGTATAAAGGATTGTGTTTTACTACCTCCGAAAAAGATAAATTTTTCAGGTGCTACATATTCGGCATCTAAAGAAAAGTTGAAGTTTGCAAAATCAGCATTGTTTACATGACCATTGCTCGCCTCCAATCCTCCGTTTGCTTCCAAACGATAACCACCTAATGCAAAACCATAACCTGCATCAAGTAACGGTGTTAAGAACTGGCCTAACTCCCCTTTTACATATCCTTTTGTTATTGGTTTTTCCAATGATGTCGTCGGTAAAGCTACAAAAGGTAAACGTATTGCAGTATGCTTTTCCAATGTATTAAGCGAATCCAAACGGTCGCGTGTTAAAGCTAACGTCTTGCGTGGCGGTTGTTTTGTCCCACCGGGTATATCAACAGCTTCTGTTCCTTGTATTACAATGGTTGCTAACTCTACAGGGTCATCTTTTGTAGTTTGTGCCTTTTGTTGAGCAACACACATCATTGTAGAAGTGATACCAAAACAAAATACTAACCATGTTTTCATTATCATTTTATTCATGGCTCCCTCCTTGTTCGGGTTTTGTATTCAGACTATCTTTTTGTGGTGATTGCACCGGTGGAGAATAATTTCCTTTTTTCAACCGCTTTAGCCGAGCCGCCGCCGTTCGTCCATAATCATCGTCTTTTCTCAATTCCTGTAATGTTGCGTAAACATCTTTAGCTGCATCAATTTGCCCTAAAAATTCATAACATTCACCCAACCCTAACATGGATAAAGTAAACCAATCCTCAACCATGGAATATTTATCTCTTGCTGTAAAGAAAGCTGTTAATGCTTCATTATGTTTTCTCTCACGGAGATATAACTCCCCGATACGGTATTGAGCTTCCGCAGCAACTAAAGGATTTTCTTCACGTAGAGCTAATTTTGAAAAATGTATTCTTGCGCTATCGAATTGACCGCGCAAACGCCAGAACATGGCAATTCTGTACAAACTCTGATCGCCAAATTCCGTCGCTTGAAATTTATCAGCAACTTTCGTAAACCCTGTTAAGGCACCATTCGTATCGCCGCGAGTATATGCAATTACGCTACGCTCGAACAATGCTTGCCCAGCACTTGAAGAATCGGGATATTTTTGCTCAACAATTCTAAAAATGGAATCTGCTTTTGTTGCTTCATTCAAACGCAAACGCATTAAACCCAATTCCAAAATCCCCAAATGTGCAAAAGTATTCATAGGATATTTTTTTGCCAAATCATCCATTGATTGTTCAGCTTTTAAGGTATTCCCTGAATTTATATAACTTTTTCCGAGATAAAATAATGCTTCAGCCGCATTTTCCGTATTCGGATACGTTTTTAAGTAATTCTCATATTCTGCAATAGCATCATTAAATCTTTTATTAGTATAAAATTTATAACCTTGATTAACTATTAATTTTTCCGAATTGGCTGATAATGGATTTGCATTTATAAATGCCCTTGTTAACGAATCGGCCGCATCACTCTGCCCCATACTTTCCAAACAATACTGAATACCCATTACAGCAGTACCGGCATAAGGGCTTGTTGGGAATTGCTCCATTACTTTTTTATATTCAATAATTGCAGATTGATAATTACTCTGATTATAATAACAATCGCCTATTTGATACTGCGCACGGGGTATCATAGAACTTTGCGGATATGCTTCTATGAATATGCGAAAATCGTTAATTGCAGTTTCGTATTTCTGTTCCTGAAAATGAATTAAACCGATAGAAAAAAGAGCATAATCGGCATTTGCTGAACGAGAGTATTTTTTCACATAATTTCTAAATACATCAACCGCTCTATCCAATTGTCCTGCACGTCGTAAAGCATGACCAAGTTGATAAGCGGAATAGCGCCCTTCAGCAGTATTCGGTGCTCTTTTAGCGGCCTCTTCATACGATTTTGCTGCGGCTGCAAATTGTCTCTCTAAAAAATGGCCGTCGCCCTTTCTTGCAAGTGCTTCGGCAGCAAATTCCGTTTTCGGGTACTCCTTTACCAATTTTTCAAACCATTTTCCGCTTGCATCAAAACGACGCTGTCGGAAATGTGTCCATCCGAGTCCGTATAAAGCTTCTTCGCGTCTTCCGCTTGTCGGGAAATTATCAACTAAATCACGGAAAGAGACATCGGCATTCGCAAGCATATCAGAACGATAAAAACTTTCACCGAGCCAGAATAATGCTTCGTCTTGCCTCTTATCATCAGCATGTTCCGCTCTGAATGCCGTCAATGATGGAATTGCATCACGATATCGGCTTGCCTGAGCCCAAGCGATACCTTGTTTTAAACGCGCTTCGGCAAGCACGGAATTTTTAAGCGGCATCATCTCTACCGAACTGTTTTTTGCAAGAAATTCTGCGGATGAAAATGCCTGCGCCGCTTTGGCAAAAAGTCTTTCTTCAAGATAAGAATTGCCGAGAATCAATTGAATTCTTGCCGATATAAAACCGTCGGAACTCTCCCTTTCACCACGTTCGAGTGCGCGTCTTGCTTCCGTATATTTACCATCCTCATAATACATCTGCCCAAGTTCCAAAAGTACCTGCGCCAGAAACGGAAAGCCTGATTGAACAGACAATGTCGAAAACTCACGATATGCTTCATCACGTTTTCCGCTATTCTTCCAAGCAATAGCTCTATACAGTTGTGCAGCTGCCCGTACTTGTGAGGTTTGGTCTTGAACGCTATCTATAACTGTCGAAAATTCAATAATGGACTCTTCTGCTCGGTTAAGATTAAGCAATGCCCACCCGATGCCAAGCCGTACTTGCGAAGATAGATGCGTAGTCGGAAAATCGTTCAATAATTGCTTATATGCGGTTAAGGCATCTTCATAACGTCGTAACTGATTATATGCCTCGCCCCTAAGAAATAAAATTTCTTCGGCTGCATGTTCGGCATTCGTCTGCACTTCAAACAATGATTCCTTACGTTTCTCTTCCGTAATACTTTGTTGACGAGAGGATTCTCCATTTTCCAGTATTACCAAACTCATTGCAGCTTGTCTGCGTTTTAATCTGTTTTGCGCTTCTCGGATGCAAGATGCTACTGTATTATTTCGTTTAGGATAATTAGATCGATAACGAGCAAAAATGGCAATAGCATTTATGACATCATTGTTATTCTCATGTACCAGACCATCATAAAAAAGTGCATCATCAGCCAGATGATGTTCAGGAAAACGCGAATAACACTTTTTATACGATACGGCAGCCGAATCATTCAAACCTATTTTTGCTTGCGATACACCACGCCAGAATAAACTTGTGGCGGCAATGTCATGATAAAGAGAATCTTGACGCTGAACAAACTGACCTTCAGCCGAAACGAAACATTCGTAAAAATGTGTTGATGCTTTATCCAAACGCTGTTGTTCGAATGCTATCATACCCCGCAACTGATACGCATAGGGAATAACCGGCGATAAAGGTCTTTCCATTATCAACTTCACAAGTATTTCATCCGCCGTTTTGAAACTTTTGGATGATGCACTTTGCAATGAAGATAAAATTTGAGCCTTATCATAAGCAGGAAAATGTACAAATTCCCGTAACGATTCCTCTATAATCGTACGGCTTCTCGTTAATAAACCTCGCTCATAAACAAGCCGGCTATCATGAACAAGCGAAGAACCGTATTCATAACGGGTTTCGACGACTTGTGAAGACATGGAGTTAACAGATGCCGCCATAACGATAAACGCTATAGCGACGAAACGCACATAAGTCATGAAGTTAATAAAGTGTGCGGAAAAGTTTGACAATGCTGCATTCCCGAAAATTACGAAATTCATCACGCTTAATTGTACTCTGACGAATAAAGAAGATAGTCTTGTATAAGAAAAGTTACTTTAACAACATTTTAAGTGTTTTGTTTGGTACGCAACATTTGACTTTATGGTGCGTCAAACCCAAACGTAATTGTAAGTGTCATAGTTATCATTGTACGAATGTTGAAAAAGGTACTTTATATGTATAAACGGTTAAGTTTTGTATTACCTCTCTGCTTTATACTTCTCTCGAATGTATCACAGGCACAAGTTATCTTTTCCATTTTTACCGGACTTTCTACCCCAAGTGAACATGTGAACGATGTGTATAATACTTCACTATTAACTAAACAAGATGTTACAGGTCAACTGTATCGTGATGCTACTCGTTTAGGATATAATTTCGGAGTTCGACTCGGTATAAATCTTGAGGGCAACTTATTTTTTTATGGTTCAGCTTCTATCCATCGTTTTCCCGAAACGGATGTAAACATTTTCAAACCGAACACCGATACATTGCTTTTACGTCTTTCTACCGTTCAAAATGTCGTTCCGATTGAAGCAGGATGTACGTTTTATCTGACTCGCAGTACATTGGGCTTATATGTTTTAGGGGGATTAACATACAATTATTTGACAAATACAACTGAAATAAAAACGAATAATGCACCACAGTTCCCCATAGATAAAGACCCCGCTAATAATAGGGTCGGATTCAGCGGAGGGGCGGGACTTGATATAGATGTCGGATTGATCGCCGCCGGATTGGAAGTACGATATAATCTTATTAACTTCATCGGTAGAGAAGTTAATGAACAGAACAAATCTTTCGTAACCGTTAATCTTATTGCAACGATTGGTGGTAGATCGAAATCAAAATAGCCGATTTCCCACTATTCAGTTTAAAGGGTAATGTATTAAACTAATTGTTCTACAGTAGTGTTGATACATTCTTTTATTTCCTGCCAAGTAAAACCCTGCCTTTGCAAATAAGCAATAAGTGCCGATTTCCTTTTTTCCGGTGTTTTTGATTGTAATGAGCGTAATTTCTTTTCCATTGCTTCGAAGCATAATTGTTTCGTATCGGATAAATTTTTAAATTCATGCAAAACACTATCAATAATTTCGCGCGAAATAAATCTTTTCGTCAATTCGATTCTTAATCTTGACACCCCCATTTTTTTTCTTTCGCTGAATTCTCGAACAAAAGTTCTCGCATATTTCCTATCATCCACATAATCGAACTCCGTAAGAAAATCTACGGCATATTTTATTTCATCTTCCGAAAAATCCTTATCCTTCATTGCTTTATAAACTTGTCCTATTGTTCTGGGTTTATAGGTCGCATAACTTAACGCCTTCCGTTTCACTTCATGATTTCTATTTTCCTTTATTAAAATATAGGCAATTTCTTCTGAAAGAATCATTCCTTTTTTAATATTGTATTTGGCAATAATATCAATGGAACAACCCAGATAAAATTCATTATCCACAAATATGGAGCAACGGGATTGTGTTTTCTTTTGTACAGAAATTGACGTTATTGTACCATTTATTTTTTTCATATACCATATAAAAAAAGGTTGTGCGAATTTACTCACACAACCCTTACAGTCAAAATTTCACTTTATAAATATGCTTCCAAATCGGCTAATGATTCGACCATAACGGCGCGTGCTTTTGAACCGTCGAAGGGACCGACTATACCCGACGCTTCCAATTCATCCATAATACGTGCCGCTCTTGCATATCCTACCTTCAATCTTCTCTGTAAAAGTGAAACAGAACCTTGTTGGTGGGTTACCACAATAGATGCCGCATCGGCAAAAAGGGCATCGCGACTGCCACCGAAATCCAAGCCCGACGGATCATTATCCGCATTTTTTCCTATGACACTTGGCAACATATATGGCTGTGAATACCCCTCCTGTTCACCTATAAATCCACATATGGCTTCAACTTCATCCGTGCTTAAAAAAGAGTTTTGCAATCGTATCGGCTTTGGCGACCCACCCGGTAAAAAGAGCATATCACCATTCCCTAAAAGCTGATCGGCACCATTCATATCAAGAATAGTTCTCGAATCTATTTTCGATGCAACCTGATATGCCACACGAGCCGGAAAATTTGCTTTTATATAGCCGGTAATAACATTAACACTTGGTCTTTGTGTAGCTACGATTAAGTGTATTCCTATGGCTCTTGCTAACTGCGCCAAGCGAGCAATCGGCTCTTCCACTTCTTTTGCCGCCGTCATCATCAAATCTGCTAACTCATCTATTACAACAACGATATACGGCATTTGACGATGCACATGTTTTGTTGTGTCTTTATATTTTCCTTCTTCTACTTTCTTATTATAATCCACTATATTTCTTTGTCCGACCGAGGCAAGAATATCATAACGTCTTTCCATCTCGGCAACAAGCGATTTAAGCATTATCACCGCATTAGCAGGGTTAGTAATAATCCTTTCATCTACATCAGGGCATAAAGCAAGAAAATGTTTTTCCAATGCACTATAAAAAGACATTTCTACTTTCTTTGGATCAATAAATACCAACTTTAGATTTTTCGGGTGCATTTTATACAACAATGAAGCAATCATTGTATTTACGCCAACACTTTTTCCTGCTCCGGTAGCTCCGGCAATGAGTAAGTGCGGCATTTTAGCTAAGTCAGCAATATATACTTCACCGCTTATTGTTTTACCGAGTGCTAAAGGCAAACGGTGTTCACTATCATTAAAACGAGGATTATTGATAATACTTCGAAAATATATTGTTGTCGGATTATGATTTGGAATTTCAATACCCACCGTACCCTTGCCCGGTATTGGTGCAATAATCCTAATACCACGTGCCTTTAATGCCAAAGCCATGTCATCGGAAAGACTTTCAATCTGCGAAATCTTAATCCCTGCCGCCGGTACAAATTCATACTGAGTGACAACCGGACCGGGCGTTACTTCAAGGTTTTCAATAGTTATCTTGAATGTACCGAGTTTTTCTTGTAATAAACGTGCATTCATTGCAAGTTCTGCTTCATCTACTTCATTATTTTCTTTGGGAGGGTCGGCAAGTAAGTCTAAACCGGGTGGAATATAATCCAACTCCTTGTCAAAGTCTTCAATAATAGGTTCGACCGTTTCTTCTACTTTCATTATAGGGCTATCCTGCACCGTTACAATAAGTGAAGGTTTGTCAGAATTATGCTCTGCTTCTATGCTCTGCGTAATCTGTTCTTCACCAAAATTATTTTCGTTGATAAACAGATTGTTTTGTACAAGCTGTTCACTTCCTTCGGCTGTTATTTCACCGGTATTCGTATCAACAGCAAACTCATCCGCATCTAATCGCGGTATATCGTTTTTTTCTGTTTTCGGTGGAGTCGGATAACGTTGGGGAGGCAAATCGTTATGATTTGTCATCGGTTTCACACCAATAGTATGTTCGCGAGCAACGTCATCTTTATTGATAACACGATCATGCGGGATACTGATATTCGGGATTCCGGTATTCTCCTGAGGTCTTTTTATAATCGGATCACTGATAATCGGTCGTTTAGGTGATGATGCTGTATTTGTTTTTTCGGCTGGTGGAGCACTACGTGCGGCACGACGCATAATTTGAGCAGGTTCGTCTTCATCTATCACTAAGGGAACATTTTGCGAACTGCGACTGTTATTTTGTGTAACATTTGCCTGTACTTGTATCTCATCGTCATTTGATTCGATTGTCTCATCATTGTGAGTGCGTTCAAAAAGTCCTTTTACATATGTGCCGGATTGAGCCAACCAAACTAATGCCTTATCAATATCAAGTTCCGCACCTACAAAAAGTATTGCAACGAAACCGACGCTCAAGAAAAGGAAAGCACCGATTTTACCGATAAAATCGGAAAGCACCGAAGCCATAAATTGCCCTATAGCCCCACTCCACTCTGGTGAGAAGGTTGGTAACCATGTAGTTAACTGAAATACGCCGAAAATTCCGGCAGCACAAATACCCAAACTAATTGTCATTGCCGTTTTTTTCATTACGGGCTTAGGGATGGACTGAGTTATAAACAAATTTTTTGCCCACCATACAATCAGGATAGGCAACATAAGTGTTGAAATACCGAAAGTATGGTTATAAAGAAAATTAGAGATAACCGCACCGAATAAACCAAGCCAATTTTGTGTTGTATCTGCACGAGCACGCATTTCATCGTCACCACGCATTATGCCTGAAACATCTCGCATATTCAGTTCTGCATTTGCGGCATCGGACTGCGAGTACGTAAGTAAGGCAATAGTAAGTAAAAATGCGAAAAGCATCGAAAAAACGGCAAATAATTTCCATTGACGCGACATATCCCTTATGGGTTCTTCAAATGGAATGGACATCTGTGCTTTTTTCGCATTACCCTTCTTTGCCTTTGACTTCGGAACTTGAGGCACTTCTTCCATTGGCAAAACGGAAGGTGCTTCGCCATTCGTATATGACAAGCCGGGCTGCATACCGGTGCCAAACTTCCTGACAATTATATTATCATTATTCGACTGACCGATTTGTTGTTGTGAGGGCATGGAATTACCTCTACGCACTAGTACAAGCGGATCCGACATTCAACTGCTCCTTACGTGAATTTTTACCAGTTTTTGCCGCGCAAAAATCGTTCCACAAGGATTAAACGGATCCGATAGACTATATTGAAAGTTGAGTGAAGTCGAAACCGCATCGCTGCAAGAAGCTGTTTCGTTTTGCTGCATTATTAAGGCGAAAATAACTACAGTAAAATGAGTAACCAATACAAATTTTATAAAATCAGAATGAAGAAAGTTTAAAATTTAGCCCTTTTCCCTGCTCAAAATCCTTTTCCTTTGTAGTTTCTTGCCTCATTTTAACACAATGTGAATAATGTCTGCCGTCGCTTTTTATCGGCTTTCGTAATTTTGTGGCTTACATTTATCCACTACGGAGAATTTCATGAATATTTTGGTATGCGTTTCGCAAGTACCGGATACAACAACTAAGGTAGCCGTTAGTGCCGATGGTAAAACCATTGAAAAAAACGGTGTAAAGTTTATACTTAATCCATACGACGAATACGCAATAGAAGAAGGGTTGCAGTTAAAGGAAAAATTCGGCGGTTCAGTAACGGCTTTGACTGTAGGAAATGATTCTGCGAAGGACATTTTAAGAACCGCACTTGCAATGGGTGCCGACAAAGCGGTATTAGTTTCCGAAAACGGTACGGCTGACACGTTCGGCATAGCGTCAGCGATTGCCGATTACGCTCGTACTCTTAATCCCGATATTGTCATTCTCGGTCGCCAAAGTATTGATTATGATTCATTCGCGATGGCTTCTATGGTTGGCGAATTATTGGATATACCCTCCATTTCAATGGTATCGTCATGGTCAATAGAAGGAACGAATATTACCGCCGAGCGCGATATTGAAGGTGGTAAAGAGGTTTTGGAGGCGGCATTACCCTGCGTAATTTCGGCACAAAAAGGACTCAATAACCCCCGTTACCCGAAATTGCCCGATATTATGAAAGCGAAGTCCAAACCTATTGATACGACAACTGCTTCTGTATCGGAAGCTCGAGTTATTACAAAGGGAATGGAATTACCGCAAACACAAAGGCGCGGCATTATATTAGGTGACGGAGAAAATGATATCAGCGAATTGGTTCGTCTGCTTCATGAAGACGCTAAGGTTATATAATTTTTTTAAACACAAACAACTGTAAACGTTATATATATGAAAATTATAGTATTATTAGAGCCGTCAGCTAATGGAATCAAACGTTCATCACTTGAATGTGTGACCGCTGCCCGTAATCTTGGCGCAAGCACCATTATCGGTTATATGTATGGGGGTGAGGCAAGTTCTGCCAATATAGCCGGTGAATACGGTATAAACGATATAGCTCATACACCTTCATCAGAGTATTCATCAACAGCGGCAGCAACGTCATTGGCACAATTTGTTAAAAGCGAAGGTGCTGATACAGTTATTGTAGCCGCAAATGCAGCCGGAAAAGAAATGGCGCCTCGCGTAGCCGTAAAACTCGGTGCAGGTTATATAGCCGATTGTGTATCACTATCGGTACAAAGCGGAAATTTGGAAGCATCGCGTCCGGTTTATGCAGGAAAAGCAAAAATAACCGTAAGTGTTACAACACAGACAGCAGTATATGCTTTGCGTCCGAATGTTTTTACAGCAAGAAAAGCCGAAACACCGACAACCGTTACTGTACGGACATTCACGCCGCAATTAACAGCAAATGATACGCGTGTGAAAGTAAAAAATATCGTTCGTAATGAAGGCAAATTGGATGTACTTGAAGCAGATATTATTGTTTCGGGCGGACGCGGACTTAAAGGACCTGAGAATTTTCATCTTGTCGAAAACCTTGCAGTAAAATTAGGTGCTGCTGTCGGTGCTTCGCGTGCAGTAGTGGATGCCGGTTGGAGACCTCACGGTGAGCAAGTCGGACAAACCGGAAAAACCGTATCCCCAAATATGTATGTGGCATGCGGAATAAGCGGAGCAGTTCAACATCTTGCCGGAATGTCGTCATCGAAAGTAATTGTGGCAGTGAACAAAGATAAAGAAGCACCTATTTTCAAAGTTGCCGATTATGGTATTGTTGGTGATGTATTTGACGTATTACCCAAATTGGCAGAAAAAATCAGCGTGGTTACGGGTAAATAATCCTATTATTTCTCGGCAACATATCTTTGCAAGTATAATTCGCCACATTATATGATATTGAGAGTATGGAAAAAGTTCAATTAGAAGTATTGGGTTTATCACAGAATCCGGCAAGTCAAGGAACTTATGCCCTTGTGCTAAAGGAAATGGAGGGGGAACGTCGTTTGCCTATCGTTATCGGTACACCCGAAGCAATGGCAATCAGTAATGAACTGGAAGGTACGCCGAGACCGAGACCAATGACTCATGATTTGTTAAAAAATGCCATCGAGGCATTGGATGCCTCCGTAATGAGCGTTTTTATACATGATTTGAGTGACCAGACCTTTTATGCAATTATTCAACTTGACCGAAACGACGCGGAATTAGATAGCCGACCGAGCGATGCTATAGCTATTGCTTTGAGATTTAATGCACCTATTTATATAGCGGATCACCTTCTTGATGAAGCGGGCTTTACACCCGAAGAATTGGAAGCGGGAATCGAAGAAGCAAAAACAAAAGAAAAAGATGAATCAACTACGGAAAAGAACAGAATACGTACACGTCGTGAAATTCTCGAAGAATACCTACAAAGAGCAATAGACCAAGAAGAGTATGAAAAGGCAGCCCAAATTCGGGATGAGATTGAAAGACTTGATGAAGAGTAGTATTATTTACAGAAATTTCGTAATTTTGTGATTCTACAAAGGTACGCCGGGGTAGCTCAGGTGGTTAGAGCAACGGAATCATAATCCGTGTGTCGGCGGTTCAAGTCCGTCCCTCGGTACATATAAAACGCCATGATAAGATTTGTTTATCATGGCGTTTTCTTTTGTATTCTGTTCTTATCAAAGAATACCTTTATTTCCTTAATGAAAATATAAACTTAGCACCGGAACCCAGTGAGGAGTCTATTGTAATTGTACCGCCTTGTTTATCTATCATTTTTCTTACCGTTGCCAAACCTATCCCATTGCCTTTTTGTCCATATCTATCTGCACTCGCATTTATAGTAAAAATCTCAAATATCTTTTCGTGGTGTTCGGGGTCTATTCCCGGCCCATTATCCGCTACATAAAACTCGTAATGTTTATCTTGTTCTGAAAACCCTATTTCGATTATTGCAATTTCTTTATCATTGTATTTAACAGCATTGGCAATAAGATTAATAAGAATTTGCATTAGTGATGCAGCATTTACATATGGGGCGTTCTAAAAATTGATAATTTTGAGAAAGAAAACCAAGTATAATTGTGTTAACGTTGATATTCTTTAAAAAAGAAACAGGTATAGTATACATACAC
>JALHLL010000004.1 GCA_022844575.1 bacterium | reverse complement strand
ACCGGTATGCAATGGAAATATTATCGGATATTGAATGGAAGAGAATCACAACCGGTGCATACCATTGTACATAGTCCGATGCCCCTTTCATTCTCTGTTGAAACCCTATATCAAAACCGAGAATAATGCCCGATTTTTCAGAAAAGAGATATTGCCCGTAAAAATTATGGAAATATCGCATTGTCCTATTACTATCGGGTGAATCGCTGCCGATAAAAGTGCTGCTGTTTAATAATAACTTATTTTTTCTGTATTGAATTTGCGAACCGAAGGCAGGCGTATTATTGCCGTCAGGTCTTTTTATTTTTTGCCAACCGTTTAAAAGTAAGCCGCTAAAAAACCATGTGCCGTCACTATTAGTATATGATATTTTTACACCGCTTTCATAATAGGGTGAATTTTCGGCAACTAATGAACGTGTTACTGTATGGCAATCCTTGCCGACCGCACTTTCAAAACCGATATGTGAATGGAAAATACCTGCATCAATCCACAGATTATGTTGCGAGGATAAGGAAACACCTGCATTTGCTTCAAAGATATTTTTCATAATTCCCTGTTCTGAGGCAAGATTTGCTTCAGCATATGTTCCTGTCATTAAAGCAAAATTCGCTCTGATAGAATTTTTATTGTATTGAGCCTTTATATAACCAAGGTTAAGAGTAAATTCATTGTGCCGATTATAAGAATAAAGAAATGACGGAAGTGTGTGATTATCGGGTACGGATGAAGAATAAGCATAATAGGGTTCCATGTAACCGCTAAAAACTATTGTTTTTGAAGTGTCAGTTTGCGATGTGGAATTATAAAAAATAATGAGAGGCAACAATATGAGTAAGAATCTTTTCATATCTTATTTTCTTGAGAGCATAGTAATAAGTTTTGGAATGCCCGTAAATGCTAATTTCTCCATATAAAAATCAACTCTTTTTTCCATTGATTTTTTTCCTTGTAGCAATACCTTGTAATCATTCAATGATTGGGTAATAATATCATTACGCATTGTATTCCATTCATCCGTTAATCGTTTATTGAAATGTTCCGTAAGCGAATTAGTATTCATTGTATTCTCCCATTGTATTCGTTCGGGTTTTCCGATTCTAATAAACATCTCCGGCTTTTGTTCTTGTAGAAAATCATAACGAAGTGCGACGGGTGCACAATGAGCAATACCAAGTTTTTTTATGAGTACGGCTATACCTGTTTCACAAGTAATTGGACGTGAATCCTGATGAACAAGAACACCCTGCGGAAAAATCCACAATGCACGGTGTTTATTCTGTAAATTTTCCGCGCAATAGAGTAACGATTCCATTGCAGAGCGCGGATTGGAGCGATTGACGGAAAACATACCTATTTTTCTGAAAAAACGATACTTTTCCAATTGTGTATCTTCCATCATGCCTAATGCATCAAGTTGAAATGTTCTTAAGGAAAGGAAAATAACGGCGGCGGCATCCCACCAACCCCCATGGGTGCAATAAAGTATAAGCGGTTCTTTCTGCTCGGATTGCATCCATGAAGAAAGTTCACTCTCACCGTTAATAAAACACCGAAAAAAAGCGGAACGAATGGTTCGTTCAAAGTATCGTCTCCAAAACCATTTATGTATAGCCGATGGTTGGGCTGTTATTATCGCTTTTTGGTACATATACCGTATTTTCGATGGAAAATGTAGTAAGTTCGGACGAATGACGACGCATATTGCCACACATTGCCATAACAGGTACTTACAGGGATACATGAAGCAATTAATGCTGCTATGCAGTATAATTATGCTATGTATGGTTTCTTGCAATCCGTTTGCTCCGGCAATTTCCGATGACGAAGGGGAAAATACCACACTTGGCGACCAAAGAACGGTAGAAGGAGTTTTTCAGAATTTCCGCTATGCCTATCTCTTTAAAGATACGTTAACATATGGTCGTTTATTGGCACCGGAGTTTACGTTTATTTACAGAAACTACGATGCGGGTATAGATAATTCGTGGGGACGCGATCAAGATATGATTGCTACGGCAGGTTTATTTCAGGCATCACAAAACTTAGAATTGGTATGGAACGATATCGTACTTACGACGGGTGATTCGGTTCTTCAGGATATATCACGCGGCTTTAATCTTTCCATTACTTTTAGCCCTACGGATATAGTTCGTTTGCAAGGGCGTGTAAATTTGAGAATACGGCGTAATTTACCTACGGAGCCATGGATTATAACACGATGGCGCGATGAATCGAATTATTAAAATAGTTTATTGTTAAAATTGTAATACTGCTGTAGTGATAAAAAAAACCGCTCGGTTACCCGTTCGGCTTTCTTTATTAAAATGTAGTTGACATTTGAAATATTTGAATCGGTGTAGTGGGGTTTATGGGTAATGAGATAAGGGCAAGCGGATTTACTGACATCATAAGATTTTCGAGAAAACTTGTTTTTGGTGGCGCATCATCACTATAGGTGCTTAATGCAATAATATAGCCTGCCCAACCCCCAACTGCACTTGTGATTGCCCAATAATTGGGGATAAAAGACATGTTGCCACTGTTTCTTCCTTGAGGATTATCTACATCAACAATTCTTCCCAACAGTGCGCCGATTGATGCCCCACATGCTGACCACAAATAAACTCTTGCACCATGTGAGTTGGTGAAATCGTGATTCTTGGTAGTTAAGTAACCTATAATATGACCACCAATGAAAGCTGATGTTGCTATTGCATAATCAGTGTTGGCGCTCGTGTTTATCATTGAGTTCAGGCCAACCCCGCTTAGAAAGCCGAGATATCCTGCTGTTTCCAGAAAACGAACATCTCCAAGTGTAAAATCACTAATGGTGCTTAGGGGAATGGCAACTGCAGTTGATATGATATTGGAAGCAAGTAGGGTCCCGAATATCTGAGGGGCTTTCCATTTATTCATTTCAGCTGTGAACCCTATTCCGACACATGTTAATAAACTATTACGCCAAAATGTACTAAAGGCTGCTGCTCTTCCTTCGGTAAAGTTATATTTATTAGCAATATGAACACCCAGGGAAGTACCTGCGATACCTCCGATAAATCCTGTCAAACCTAATATTCTGATATCATCGGATTTCTTCTGATAGTTGCCTATGAGTCCTCCCACAAACAAGCCATTTGTTATGCCCCATTGTGAGCCTGTAATACCAAGTTGACTGGTACCGTAACTCATATTAGAATTGCTTGCCAAAGCCATATTGATGATATAAGACCCTACACCTCCCATAGTGGAGGCTAATGCGACACCGGTGAATGAGCTTGGTAGGAGTGCAAAAGATGATAATGGAGAGTAAAAGAATAATGAATGGATTGCCATATGAGTCATGAACTCAAAGCGTCCCTCCTCACTTAGAGCGACTTCCGAGACTCTGAGAAGATACTGAACTTTTGTTCGTATCGAATCGAATAATGTTCGTGTAATAAAACGTTTGAAACGTTTACTGTCGGGATTATCCTTGATTGACGATTCAATAAAATACAAGGAATCGGCTGTTACATATATTCTTGCTTGATTATAGTCTTGCTCTATAATCTTAAATCCGATTTTCGCTTCAAGTTCCTTATCTACAATACGGACTATACCTGTAGAGTCCAAAGGAGCAATCTGTTCCTGTGACAGGACGCTTAATGCGGAAGTGCAAAAAAAGAATAATATAAATATGCGGGTACTATTGTTCATTTGTAACCATAAGAAATTTAGCGTAAGCGGTAATGTAACGGCAGAACAAATTTAACACATTAAATATTCCTAATGTGGAAATTTAGTAAGGTTGTTGTTTCAATTCATCAAAAAAGGCGATTCCATTTCTGAAATCGCCTTTTAAGTATTTTACGCTTTGTGTAGATATTATTCCGTTAAGGATGTCGAAAAAGAATCAATAATTGTTTTAAAAACAATGAGCATAATTCCCTGTGCTTCTTCGCCAATTAATTCATCACTTAACTCATCGTTCTCATTTTCTTCCTCGTCTTCTTCATTCGTAAGCGCCGAAAGTGCATATTGCAGAAGTGGTTCCTGCGGATATTCGCTTAACATCGTTTGCACGGAATCAGCTTCACCATTCAGGGACATTTCATCCATACGTTGCATTAACTCAATATTGGCTTGCTCCTTTGCATCAACCATGTCCTCTGAAATGGAAGGCAATGAGGGGTTTGCTTCCTTGAAACATTGCCACAGAACCACGCCTGTAAACATCATTATCTCGGATTCGGTATCGGTATCTAGTTCGGAAGCATTTGCCATGAGATAAGCGAGAATGGCAGGTTGTTCTATTGCCATAGCGTCCATTAAACTGCCTGCACTCTCTTCGCTCAGATCAGCAAGGCGATAATAGACATCATTGATTATTTGGTCGCTGATAACTACCATGATTTCTTTCCTTCATTATAAAAAAAGTGTTTGAAAACGATGCGCTATTGAAAGAAGACGTTCATCGCTAAAATTGGATGTTTGTATTTGCATCCCGACAGGGAAACCGTTCGATGCGGTTCCTGCCGGAATACTTATTGCCGGTATTCCCGCAAGATTTGCTGATGCCGTAAAATAATCGGAGAGATACATGGCTATTGGATCATTTGTTTTTTCGCCGCTTTTGAAAGCGGTCGTTGGAGTAGTAGGTAAAAATAGTGCATCCGCCTGCGAAAAAATATGTTTGTACCCATCATAAATTAAACGGCGTGCTTGCTGAGCTTTTTTATAATAGGCATCGTAATGCCCTGCTGAAAGAACATAAGTACCAAGTATAATACGGCGCTTTACTTCCATACCGAACCCTTGCGAACGTGAGAGTGTCATAATGTCATCATCACTATTCTCCAAAGAAGCACGAAAACCGTAACGAATGCCGTCGAACCGTGCTAAGTTAGAAGATGCTTCTGCAGACGTAAGAACATAATAAGTAGGAATCCAAGCATCACTAGCCGGAATTTCCGCCGTTATGAATCGAATACCTTCAGCTCTTAGTGTATTCAGGCATTTATTATAAACTTCGAGTACTTCTTGGGAGCAATCTTTTATGATGTTGTCCGGTAAAATTGCAATTGTAAGGGGAGTATTTGCATATTCATGCAACTTAGCCAATGAATTCATCGGGGGTATTTCAGCCGAGGTCGAATCATAAGGATCATTGCCTGTTATTGCGTCCAATAAAGCCGCCGTTGTCGGTATATCTTTGGCAAAAACTCCGATTTGATCTATCGAAGAGGCAAATGCCACTAAGCCATACCGTGATATTCTACCATAACTTGGTTTATACCCCACAATTCCGCAGAATGCAGCCGGTTGACGTACTGATCCGCCGGTTTCGGAGCCCAATGCCGCATGCGCATGACCGACTGTTACGGCAACTGCCGAACCGGAGGAAGAACCACCCGGTACATAAGCATTGTCAAGAGGGTGCAAAGTTCTCCCAAAAGCGGAGTTTTCGCCCGATGATCCCATTGCAAACTCATCGAGATTAGTTTTTCCGACGATAACAGCACCATTATCCATAAGACGTGAAACGGCTGTCGCATCATAAACGGGACGATAATTCCCCAACATTTTGGAAGCGCATGTGGTGCGCATGGACTTTGTGCACAAATTATCTTTCAAGGCGATAAGCATACCGTCAAGTGGAAGTTTTTCACCTGCAGAAATGCGTTTATCGGCTTGTTGTGCTGCTATAGGTGCGGAATCCGTAGCTACCGTAATAAAATGATTAAGATTGCTTTGATCTTCAATTTTTTTGAGAGTACTATCAGTTATTGCAGCAATAGTAGTATCGCCTTTAAGAACCGAATCTATCGTATCAACATATGTTCGCATGAAATTCTTATTCTAAATTGTTGCACTTGTTTCGGATTCATTGCTTTTCGGCAAAGTTACCCGAGCAACGGTACCTTCCGGCTGACGAATCGTAACTGTATTTTCTGCACTATTCCTATCGTTCTCATTCGTTTCAGATGGTTCGATAGAAGCAGTAGTTGTATGCTCATCCGTCTGTGCTTCATCATTATAGGAAGCAACGACGGAAAATGTTCTTTTGGGTGCTACTTCCGGCTCCGTTGACTTTTCAATATCTGCCGATAAGTCACGTAATTGGTCTTTGAGATTATTTTGCGCTTGACGGAATTGACGAATACCCTTCCCTACGGATGCCATTATTTCCGGTATTTTCTTAGGGCCGAACAATAAAAGGACAACCACAAGAATCAATAATAATTCGCCCGTACCAATATCGAACATATATTTCTATAAAATGGGAAATCTTATATTACTGACGAGTGAAAGCAATATGATCCGTAACGGCCGGGATAAAGCCGGCTTCACGCACTAGTGTTGCTATCTGACCTCGATGATATGTTCCGTGATTGAACATATGCGTAAGTATCTCGGCAACAGTATTAGTAAACTCCACTCCGGCAAAATTTTTGTACGTTATTTTCCGCTCCAGAATTTCAAGCGTCAGAGCCGAACAATAGTCGTGAATTTTCAAAGCATATATATCAATTCTTTGCGCACATTCATCGTATGTCAATTCTTGGAATACCAAAATACCTTCTAATGACTCACTATTGATACGGCGCAACCATATCTCCGGCGCAAGGGTAATATGTCCTAATAGCTTAAAAACCGCCTGTGACTTTTCAGTACGCAACGGTTCTAAAGATTCTATTACGCGCCTGTTAGCCCACTCATCGTAACTTGCCATTCGTTTAAAATGGTCAATGAGAATCATGCGGAATCACCTTTTTTTTCCTTTGTTACATCCTCATCGGTGGATGACGCCTTCTTGAACTCGCGTACACCGCTGCCCAGACCTCGCATTAATTCGGGTATTTTTTTTCCCCCGAAAAGCAGAACAATCACAAGCAGTACAATGAGAATTTCTGTAGTTCCGAATGGCATAATTTCTCCTTTACTTTACAAACACGATACAAATAATTCATAATTCAAAAACATATCAACCTACTTTTTTCATTGCAAGTGTTTCAGCAATGGAAGTAAATACAGCAATGCCGTCATTACATCCGAGAGCCGAATCCGCGTAACGTTCCGGATGCGGCATCATACCGAGAACATTTCCGGCTTCGCTTATAATACCGGCTATATTGTTGATACTACCATTAGGATTTGCATTTTTCGTTACGTTGCCGTTTTGCTCACAATATCTGAATACAACTCTTCCTTCGCCTTCCAAACGTTTTACGGTTTCATTCTCGGCAAAATAATTACCATCACCATGAGCAATGGGAATTTTCAATATTTGCCCCGATTGTAAAGTTCGAGTAAAGGATGTTGCGTTATTTTCCGTTTTCAGATATACATCCTTGCAGATAAAACTTAAGGAAGAATTTCTTAACAATGCTCCCGGTAATAAGCCCGCTTCCGTTAAAATTTGAAAACCGTTACATATTCCTATCACTAAGCCGCCTTTATGAGCAAAGGTTACAACCTCTTTCATAAGAGGGGAGAATCGTGCGATTGCACCACAACGGAGATAATCACCATAAGAAAATCCTCCGGGTAATATTATACAGTCAATATCGGAAGGAATGGATGTTTCTTTATGAAATAAATACCGTGCATTCCCTATTGATGAAGCTGCGGTATAAGCATCATGGTCACAATTGGAACCCGGAAATACCACTATTCCGCAATTCATGCAACCTCCGTTTTATGGAGTGTTATATGATAATCTTCGATAATAGGATTGGCAATAAGTGCTTTACAAGCGGCATCAATTTGAGTGAAAGCGGATTCTTCGGAATCGGCTACAACGTTCATTTCGACATGTTTACCTATTCGCACATTGCTCAATGAAGAAAATGATGAGGAATGTAAAGCATGCTCTACTGTTTTTCCTTGAACATCTAAAATTCCTTTACGCAATGTTATCGTAACAACTGCGTGAAAATTATTCATTCTGCTGACTCCAAAGTATGGTAACTGTTTATTTCCGTAATGTAATTCATAAATATTATAATAATCCGAGAGCAAGTTCTATCGACTTGATAAATTCGGCTGAACTTGGTTTTGTTTTAGACCTGAATCGGCTCAAGATATTGACATTTTTGTCAATAATGAATTTCTCGAAATTCCATGCGACATCTCCCGCTAATACCGTATTTCCTTGTCCACTTGTAAGAAAAGTAAAAAGAGGGTGTTTTTCATCGCCTTTGGCTTTTACCTTAGCCATCATCTGAAAAGTAACACTGTATGTTTTTGTACAGAAACGTTCTATTTCTTCATTTGTACCCGGCTCTTGCTCTCCGAAATCATTGGTCGGAATACCTATAATCACCAATCCCTTGTTTTTATATTTCTGATGAAGTTTTTCCAATTCTTCATATTGTGGCGTGTAACCGCATTCCGAAGCGACATTAACGAAAAGCAAAACCTTACCTTTGTATTGACTTAGCTCTACTTTTTCTCCATGTATATCTTCTATCGTTATATCGTATATAATTTGGTCGGAATACGACTCTGCCGCCGTTACATGAGAACGGGTAAGGATTGTACCGAAAAACACAAGAAGGGTGTTGAGTATTGAAAGTATTGTTTTATTCATAAATCTGATTATCGGATGAAACGCAAAATTACGCCTTTTTGGGAAGACGGTTTGAGGAAAAACTTAGCGTTTGATGTTGAACGCCATATCCGTATTACCGAATCTTAACGGAATTAAGGTTTCATAAAACGGTAATTTTGTGAAATATTGCTTCACTTTTGAAATGGATATTGATGAATTCTCCTACACCGAGAAAAATTTTGGTTGTTGATGATGAGCTGGATATTGTGGAATTGGTTGCCTATAATTTGAAGAAAGAGGGCTATACAGTTTTTACGGCAACTGATGGCGGGGTAGCTTTGGATATAGCGCGTCAGGAGCAACCTGATGTAGTGATATTGGATGTAATGATGCCCGGCTACGATGGCTTTGAAGTATGCAGAATGATACGGCAAACCCCACATATTGCCAATGCGTCCATTATTTTCCTGACAGCAAAATCGGGTGAGATAGACCAGATACTCGGACTGGAACTTGGTGCGGACGACTATATACAAAAACCCGTGAGTCCCCGTGTGCTTGTTGCCAGAGTAAAATCGGTAATGAGAAGATCGGCAGAAAGAATACGCACGGAAACAATAGTTGCTCCGGAAATATTACAGATAGAAGAAATCGAAATCAATCGCCAAAATTATACCGTAAAGGTAAGCGGCGCAGAAACCTTTTTTCCGAAAAAGGAGTTTGAGTTACTTGCATTTCTTGCCACAAACAGAGGCAAAGTATTTACACGCGAATCGCTGTTAAAAAGAATTTGGGGAGAAAGCGTTTTTGTAGTTGATAGAACAGTGGATGTACATGTCTCGAAGGTACGTGAAAAACTCGGAAAATACGGTGGATATATCGAAACCGTAAAGGGTGTCGGCTATCGTTTCAGACCATAATTTTTTTCTTTGTCTTTCCGAAAAATTGTATTCCAAGTTTATCTTGGGAATACCATCGCATCATTTTTTTGGGTTGTTCAAGAGTTATTTCTTCCGATATGCGGCGAATACGCATATTCATGTACGAATATGTTTCCATATTTTGTAAAACTATGGCGATATGTTTGCCGGAAATTCCGTAAAAAGGGGAAACAAATCCGTAGTTTTGTACTGTGTATCTTTTACACCTTCTATCAACAAGAAATCTTATACTTTCTCACACTCAAATAACTAAGGTAATAACAGTATGGAACTGTTCAAAAAGCGTTTAACGGAAATAGTACCGACGATACGTGCAGAGCGTTCTGCATTAGCGAAAGAACATGGTGAAAAACAACTTGCCACAGCAACGATAGGTGCATTACTTGGGGGCATGCGCGGACTTCCCGCATTATTGTGCGAAACTTCGTCAGTTTCGGCGGATGAAGGAGTGCGTATTCGTAATATCCCTATTCTCGAATTAACGGATATTGAAGCGGAGGAATGTTTTTTCCTTTTGTGCACCGGTTCACGACCTACAAAAGAAGAATCTGAAGAACTTCGTGCTGCTTTGGAAGCAAAGTCGCATGTTCCGGACTATATATGGAATGTTTTAAGAGCTATGCCTTCCGATTCTCATCCGATGGCAATGTTGAGTGCGGCTTTGAACGTTCTTGAGCGGGAATCTGCGTTCAGAAAAGCGTATGATGAAGGGGCGGGCAAAGATAAATTATGGGAAGCGACGCTTGAAGACTGTATAACACTACTCGGTGCAATATCGGCTATTGCTGCAGGTATATATAGAATACGCTTTAATAAAGGTGATTTGATTGCACCGAAGGCGGGAGCTACTTGGAGTGAGAATTTTGCTCATATGCTTGGCGTAAGTGCCGACCCCAATTGGATTGACTTAATTCGCTTATACTTGGTACTCCATAGCGACCATGAAGGCGGTAATGTCAGTGCAATGACAGCGCATACAGTTAGTTCGGCTTTGAGTGATGTATTCTATTCAATGGCTGCGGGATTGAACGGTTTGGCCGGTCCTTTACACGGCTTGGCAAATCAGGAATGTTTAGGGTTTATTATAGATATTCGTAATCATTTTAACGGTGTTCCGACCGATGAGCAGATGCGTGAATTCACTTGGAATCGTTTGAATAACGGACAAGTAATTCCGGGTTATGGTCATGCGGTTCTCCGTGTTACCGATCCGCGCTTTACGGCATTCCATCAATTTGCGGAAAAGCATAATTTGAGTGATGAGAATATTGACATCATGAAAAAATTGTTTGATATTGTTCCGCAAGTGCTAAAAGAACAAGGCAAGGCAAGCAACCCTTGGCCGAATGTTGATGCTGCAAGCGGCTCGCTTTTGTATCATTACGGTATGACTGAATTTGAGTTTTATACCGTTATGTTCGGCGTTTCACGTGCTATGGGCATCGGTTCGCAAATACTATTCCACCGTATGGCTGGTTCGCCGATTGTTCGTCCGAAATCAATGACATTTGCACAATTACAAGCAGCAGCTGCAAAATGAATAGCTGATACTCAAAAGTGTAAGAAGTCATCCTGATAATTCGGGGTGACTTTTTTATTTTCTGTATATCAAAACGTAAGGTTGTTGTATTTTGAGTGTGATCATCGTATTTTTTCAATATTCAGTTTGTCTATTTATATGATAAGAGTAGTAATATTGGTAATCCTTGTATACAATGTAGCACCGTTGGTGACATTTGGGAAAGTAATAGGTACGAGCCAGTTTACGGATAAATTTTTAGACAGTTTATTCGAAAATGAACAATTTCATCTAAAAGCTACTTCAAACCTTTATCGAACTAACAATGGAGCGAGTTTGATTCTGGAAAAGGAGTTTAAAAGTAACGAAAGTACTATAGGGTTCGTATTCTATTTTACAAATAGATATGATTCAGTGTATAAAAGAAGGAAAAAAGAGTTCAAGTGGACTTTTTCTGGTTTACCCGAAGAAATGCAGTTTGACGAGGACTTGAAGAAGTTATTATGGGAGAAACCCAATATAAAATCAGGAATCTACAAGATAAAAGCAATCGTGACAAACGGTCGTTTTACAGATTCGATAACGATTAGTTTTAAAGTTAATGAGGAGTGGAAAACGTCACTTTTACCGGGTATAAACGGTGTCTATTATGCCCCTGCCGATAAATCTTTAGGATACTTTACCGGAGTTGGTGTCGAGTATCTTTTTTATGGTGGTATTCACAAGAATAACAACACAGGTCCAAGTCACAGTAAGGTTTACATGCGCCTTGATATGATGAATTCGAGTATTGACACAGTCGGCCTTGCGTTTTTGTTTAATCTTGGTGTACACCTATCGGTTGAACGCAACCCAATTCGAAAATTCTTTGTACCCTATTTCGGTTTCGAATGTGGTTCAGTTTATCAGCGATTGTCAGGAACAACATTTCAAGTGACTCCGTTAATTGGTGTGTGGTTGTTTTCCGAGCAGAATACCTTTATCAGTGCTCAATTCGGGTATTTATACGCGGCAGGTGCCCTTGAGACTTTGAGGGGATATCGTGCGGGGGTAGGTATAAATTTCAGTTTGTGGTAATGTCATACAATACGAATGATAAATAAGAAGAGCCGATTATCTAATCGGCTCTTCTTATAATAGAATTGTTCAACTGAATTTTAGACTGTACTTCTTTCACGAGCCATGCGCATCAAACGCATTGACACCGTTTTTAAAGATGGTGCAAAAGGTGCAATAATGTATGCACGAATGATATAAGGCCAAAAACCACGCTCTAACAAGGATTTATCAATGAGATGTTCAACTTTGTTATGTGCTGCCCGCAGTTCGCTCCAATGTGTATTTGCTCGCTGATGGTGAACCGTATGGAGTCCATTATTAAATAACATCCAATTTGTAAGCGGACTTACAAAATTTCTCGAATGATTAAAGTCAGATTCTTCGTCGGCATGAACATGCTGAATATAGTTGAATATAAGAACCGAGAATAAAGCGATTTGATGAGGTATAACTATATATAGTAGAGCTTTTTCCCAATCCGAAAAGAGTGCAATACCTATGAAAAGGGCTAATGCCACATATTGAAATATCGCTTGATAGAACTTTGAGCGGTTACGTTTCTTTAAGTCGCGCAAGTATCCCATTATAGGACTTTGCTGATAATAACTGCTAATGGTAGGGTAGCTCAACAAAGTGAAAATATTATTGTTTTCACTAAGGCGATATGTTATTGTATGGTCACCTTCTCGATTATTGAATTTGTGATGATTTCTATTGTGAGTCGGTATCCATGCAAATACAGGAAAACCGTAAAACAATGTTATCCAATAGTCCGTAAGTGTATTAAGAAGTTGAGAGTCCCACATCGGAACATGATTGTGATTGTGTGCTATAACTGCTACCGTGATTGCTAAGTAAAGAGATACGATATATGAAACAGGGTGAAAGCCATATGTCCACTGACCTATAAGCATAAGAGTTGTCGCAGTGAGAAAAAGTAATGTCTTAATGTCTGCTTTGTATTTCAGCATATTTGCTTGGCTTAAAAAGTGATTATATATACAAAATACGTCATTTATGCGACAATATCCTATGACACAGGGTATTTATTATGAAAAACACTCAATCATCATGCGGAGAGCATGACATGACTCCGTAAATTTGTGCAATTATGACAATTGACAGATAATGAAGAGTATCCTCGGTATAATAGTTATTATTCACTTAGGGCTATGCGGATGTAGTACATCGCCTAAAGGCGAAGCGACTGCCGAAGGTAACCTGGGTGGTACGGTCAATACGAGTTCCGATGAGTATGCACCGTTTCGCCATAATGAAAAAACCTTGTTATTCAGCTCTACAAACCGAGAGTGGCAGGGTGATAGAAAACCGATGGAACAGGCATCGTATTTTTCTACACAAACATCAGAGGGCTTTTCGGAACCGCGCTTTGCCGATGAGTTTCCTTTGGAAGAATTTGCAGGTAGCGGTTATCCTTCGCTTTATACCAATCCGATAACAAAACAAAAGGAACTACTTTTTGCAGCCCCATTGCAGCCGGGCAATCCGAAGCCGGATGTTGATATATTCTATGCTGTAAAAAAAGGAAATACATGGAGCAAACCGATACCCTTACCGAAGTCGGTAAACTCGGAGGTATGGGATTCTCAACCCTTCTTCGCACCTGACGGCTCTTATTTCCTTTTTGCTTCCGATCGTGAAGGCGGAATAGGCGGTATTGATATTTACAAAGTGTATAGGACACAAAAAGGTTGGTCGGATCCGGTGAATATAGGAGATACGCTTAATACGCCAAAAGATGAATTTACGCCATCGCTTTCCAATGATGGGGCTTTGATGTTTGCCTCGAAGGGGTATTCTAAAAGGAATGACTTTGATATAATTATTACCGACGCAACGGAAAGAGGTTGGGTGAATGCACGGACAATGCCGGAACCGCTTAACTCTGAATACAATGAAGTAAATGCAGCAGTTTGGGGGGATAGTTTGTTTTTTGCTTCCGACAGAGCGGGTGGGTTTGGGGGATATGACTTATACCGTTTTGAACTTTGTGGTCCGGTTATAGTAAGTGGTAAGGTAAATACACTGGATGGCGCAGGTGCTTCCGGTACAATTACTACGGTTGATGTGACCGGAAAAGTGTATGCGCAAACACCTGTCGCCGATAATGGTTATTTTCGTTTTAATGTCCCCTCACGGCGTTATCTTATCGTACGATATGAATCGCCCTGTGTACCGGGGAGGCATGAAAAACGAATTACGACACCTTGTGATGAGGCAAGCGCAGTAGCATTGGCTTTGGAATTTAATGTTGAGAAAAAGGATTTTGTTTTTACTTTTGAAAAATATGATGTACCATTTTTTGTAGGCGGTTATTATTTACCGAATACAACCGAAAATTTAGAAGCACTCCGACTTAAATTTTCGTATGGCTTAATAGGCAATGATGATTCAACCCGATATATTGAAAAACCGGGTACTGAATACAACAATTATGCGTTTTCAGTAGATAGTGCCTTGTACGATGCGTATTCATTTATTGCCGAACGTTTGGAACTACTTGATAATGGGGTGTGCACGGATGACAATAAGGAGTTAACAATAACGGTAACGGGTTTTTCAGACCCCCGAGGCATTTATGAAAAAGCTCGATATAGTGCCACAACGATTGACGACAATGCCTTTGATTTTCACATGGAACGTGGTGCACCTATGACTAATGAAACATTATCGGCATTACGTGCTTATTTTACGGCAAAATGGCTTCAAACAAAAATCGAACAATTGGAATCATATAGAAAGTACAAGAAAAAAATTCTGTGGAGAACTGCAGGAAAAGGCATTGATGCCGATGAGGAAAAAGATGACTCAGCAAAAAGGCGTGTCGAAATAACGATAGCACTTTCAAAAAAGGGAAAAATGCCCTGATTTATTAAACTTCATCAAAAATATATAATAAAAAAGAATGATAAAGAGAATATTGATAACGGGTGGAGCCGGATTTATAGGTAGCAATTTCGTTCGGTTTGTACTTAATAAAACGGATTATTCGATAGTTATTCTCGATGCACTTACTTATGCTGGGAATACGGAAAATATAGCCGAATACTTAACGGATGAACGATGCACTTTTATAAAAGGCAGAATTGAGGATAACGAAATTATACGAAGAATATGTACGGAATATGATATTGAGGGGATAATAAATTTTGCAGCCGAAACACATGTGGACAGATCAATAATGGATCCCACACCATTTGTGTTAAGTAATGTAATGGGTACGGTATCATTATTGAATATGGCAAGGGAATTGAATTTGCGTTATGTGCAAATAAGTACGGACGAGGTTTATGGTTCGCTCGGGAATGATGGTTTGTTTACTGAATATACCCCTATTCAACCGACCTCTCCATATTCTGCTTCTAAGGCATCTGCCGACCATTTTGTTATGTCATTTGTGCATACGTATGGTGTTAATGCAAGTATTACAAGGTGTTCCAATAATTACGGAGCGATGCAATTTCCCGAAAAATTAATTCCGTTAATGATACTAAATGCTATGGAAGATAAAGCACTTCCCGTATATGGCGACGGATTGAATGTAAGGGATTGGATACATGTGGATGATCATAATAGCGCTGTGTGGTCGGTTTACAAGAGTGGTAAAAAAGGTGAAGTATATAATATAGGTGCTTCGTCCGAACAGAATAATATTACTGTTGTGAAAATGATTCTGAAGGCATTAAATAAGTCGGAATCTCTTATACAATATGTAAAAGACAGACCCGGACATGACAGACGTTATGCAATAGATGCAACAAAAATAAGAACTGAATTAAATTGGAAACCTGAAATAACATTCGATGAAGGTTTGAGCTCCACAATAGAGTGGTATTGTAACAATATGGAATGGTGTAATAATGTTCGGAGCGGAGAGTATCGGAATTATTATGAAAAACATTATAAGCAATAATAGAGAGTTTTTGTTATGAATGTATCAACTATACAGAACAAAATTATTGATAATCAATCCGTTGGGTCATTATATGTTCTGAAACAATTAACGGATGAGAATTCACTCCAACAGCAATTATTGGAAATGTTGAAAAACAATCCGCAAATAATTGCGCAGGAACAAATAAAAAACGGCGAACGCTTGGATGTACGTGTATAATGTATTGTGAAAATTGTTCTATAGTATAAATATTGATATAAGGAAAATACATGGCAGTTCAATCACCTTTTAATTTTAGGCAATGGATTGACGAACATCGTCATTTATTAAAGCCGCCGGTAGGCAATGCTACCGTTTATCAGGATACTGAATTTATTATTATGGTGGTGGGTGGACCCAATTCGCGGAAAGATTATCACTACAATGAGGGAGAGGAATTTTTTTATCAGCTTGAGGGTGATATAACGGTAAAGATTATAGACGAAGGTGTACCACGCGATATACATATTCGAGAAGGTGAGATATTCTTATTACCACCAAGAACACCGCATTCGCCCCAACGTGGAGCCGATACGGTGGGTTTGGTAATTGAAAGAAAAAGAGAAGTAAAGGAATTAGATGCTTTTATGTGGTTTTGTGAACACTGTGGCAATAAATTATATGAGGAATTTTTACCTTTAACTGATATTGTTAAACAGTTACCTCCGATTTTTGAGAAATTTTATGGTTCGACGGAGTTGCGTACTTGTACATCTTGCGGAATGGTAATGGAGCCACCGGCGCCAAAAAAATAAAATAATGTTGTGTATGAATCTTGCATCTTTAAGAAAAGAATATACTTTAGGCGGATTAACTGAAGAAAAATGTGATGTCAGCCCCTTCAAACAATTTTCATTGTGGTTTTCAGAAGCCCGACAAGCGGGCATAGAAGAACCTAATGCAATGACTTTGGCTACCGTTTCTCCTGAAGGAATGCCATCTGCGCGAATTCTTTTACTAAAGCACTTCGATGAACAGGGTTTTGTATTCTTTACCAACTATAAAAGCCATAAAGGAAATGATTTGGAACACAATCCGAAGGCTTCTCTTCTTTTCTTCTGGCATGAATTGCAAAGGCAGGTGAGGATACAGGGTTTTGTACACAAAATAACGAGAGAACAATCTGCCGAATATTTTTTCAGTCGTCCGCTTGAAAGCCGAATCGGAGCGTGGGCATCTGAGCAGAGTACTGTTATTGAAAGTAGGGAATTATTAGAAAAGAATTATGCTCGACTAAAAAATGAATTCGGCGAGGAGATACCATTACCCGACTTTTGGGGAGGATATTGTTTGAACCCGATCTACTTTGAATTTTGGCAAGGTCGAGAAAGCCGTTTACATGACAGAATTACCTATTCAAAAGAAAACAATGAATGGAGTAGGAAAAGAATTTCTCCTTAAGAATCATGATTTCACCAACTGAAGGTTCAATACTCATTATCGAGGACGAGCAAATCGTTGCTAAAGATATTGAGAGAGTTCTAAGCCGTTTTGGATACAAAATAGCCGGAATAGCGGGTAGCTATGCAGAGGCTATGGATATTGTAAACAATTCGTCGGTGGATTGTGCCTTAGTAGATATTCATTTATCAGGCGCGAAAGATGGTATCGATACAGCCCTCATATTAAAAGAAAATTTTAATATTCCGAGTGTTTTTATTACCGCATATCCGGACGAAGTATCTCTTAAAAGAGTGAAAAAAACGTCTCCGTATGGGTTTTTGATTAAACCGCTAAGAGAAACCGAGCTAAAAGCCACATTGGAACTTGCACTGTATAAGAACTCCGTTGAAAAACAAATAACCCAACAGAAGCAAATATTGGAAGCAACACTCGGTGCTATTTCCGATGCTGTAATTACGACCGATGCCGAATTGAACGTAACGTTGATGAACCCTGCGGCACAGCATCTATTTGAAAAAGTTTTTGTTGAGAACGAAAGAGAAAAACTTTCACAGATAATTTCTTCCGATCTGACCAAAAATGCTTACGACTTCTTTGAGAAGTGTA
The DNA here is from genome assembly GCA_022844575.1 of bacterium. Lineage (GTDB taxonomy): Bacteria > Bacteroidota > Ignavibacteria > Kapaibacteriales > UBA961 > UBA2353. Next base: position 15,835 of record JALHLL010000004.1, on the reverse strand, counting down.
GTGGCAAAGGATATGAGTTGGGAATGGTTTTACCATCGGGTACATTTGCCGAATTGAATATCAGAAGCACCGTTTTAAATTCAGTTTCAAATTCTTGGGATAATGGGGCAGTTTTTATTGTACGTGATGTTACTGAAGAAAGAGCGGCACAAAAAGCCGTTATTGAAAGAGAGTATCATCATTCAAAACTGTTAGATGCAATAAGCGAATGTGTTGTTTTCACGGATTTGAATGGTAAAATTATTTATGCAAACCTACAAACGGCACGTTTGTTTAATACATCCATTAATGATGTGATAGGCACTTATGAAAAAGAATGGGTGCAAAATACTGATGAAGTGCATATGCTTTTATCCACAAAGAATGATTTAAGAAAAAAAGGTACATCCGAAGAATACCGGCTTGTGATTTGTCCGAAAAACAGTGAACCGAAACCCGTGCTTATTAGTGCCGTTCCTATGTTTTCCGATGCAGGAAAAGTTATAGGTACTATTGCGGGAATTAAGGATATTTCGGAAAATGAGCAAGCTATAACAGACTTGAGAGAAGCCGAAAAAGACTTTTATCATCTTATCGAAAATGCTCCGATTGCTTTTATTAGAAGAGATATGAAAACTAATGCGTATGTATTCCATAATCAGGAATTTGAGCGCATACTCGGCGGTACAGCCGATGAATTTAAAGATAAATTGAATTGGTTGGTAACCGATAGCATTGACCCTTCCATTCGCGATGAGGTTATTCGTAAGTCGGTTGAATGGAGAAATGGTCCCCTAAAAGATATTCTTCATCTTACTTATAAAATGAAGAATCTCAGGGGCGAAGAATTATGGACGGATAATTATGTATATGCCGACGTGGACGAAAAAACAGGGGAGATGAGATATGCCAATCAAATTACAGTGGATATTACCCCGATAAAAAGGGCTGAACAGATTATACAACAATCATTAGAAGAGAATTTTCAGAAAACCGTAAAAAATCTGCAAAATCTTGTCATTCGATTATATCGACGAGAAGATGGGAAAATAGCATATGCTTTGCGTGAGGGCAGATTGGCGGGTGATTTAACTACGGAAAAAATATCGGGTAAGTCCATAAATGAGATTTTTGGCGATAAACAAGCAGATATTTCTCTTCCGCCGGTTTTAAGAGCATTTGAAGGGGTGTCGGTTTTGGAGGAAATACCATTACCTAACAGTAATATGGTATTATTGTTTTCACTTGATCCGATATTTGTGAATGGTGAAGTACATGAGGTAGTTGGTTCGGCTATTGATATTACGCGACTTAGACAAGTAGAAAAATTATTACATGACAGTACGCAATTATTCGGTGTGCTTTCCGATATAGCACCGATTGGAATTTTGATTAGTGAACAAATTGATAATCAGTTGATACCGAAATTTGCTAATAAAGAGTTTCAGAGGATTACGGGATTAACGTTTGAGCAATTTAGTGATTTGGACTCTTCCCAATCGGACACATTTCTGCACCCTGATGATAGAATAAATGTTGCAAAGGCGGTAGAGGAGTGGCTTGATAATGATGACCGATCCCATTTACATCAGATATATCGTTTCAGACATCCGCGCAGTGGGTATCGCTGGCTTGAGAATTTTGCCGCCAAATATTACGAGGATGGCGGAAAAATTATTACGATTCAGACGGCTCGCGATATTACTGAACAAAAAGAAAGTGAGGATAAATTAAGGCATTTGGCTTCTATACCCGAGCAGAGCGATATTGCAATTATAGAAATAAATATTGATCGTATTATCACTTATGCGAACAATTCCGCTTTGGAACAATTTGGTAACGATATTAGTATTCACAAAGATTATAAGTTTTTGGAAAATATTCTTTCCTTTGATTTTGATGAACAACATACCTCCGAATTAATTTATGGAAAACGTTTTTATGAAATTGAAACACATAGATTACCTGATGGAACCTATAGAATATTTTGCTATGATATAACAACCGAAAAAAAAGCGCATAATGAATTATTACAGGCACTGGCGCAGGAACGCCGCCTTAATGAATTAAAAACACGCTTTGTAAGAACGGTTTCCCATGAATTCAGAACGCCGCTTACAAGTATATTAATGTCTGCCGAGATACTTCGCCATCATATAGATAAAATGAATTCCGATCAACGAGATAATGAACTTGAAAAAATATTTAAACGTGTTGTTCAACTCGAGGAATTTATGAATGAGTTTATTGTTCAGTCTTCGGTTGACTCGTTACGTGAAGCATATTTACCTGTTGAATTCGGTCTTGACGAGATTGTAAACGATGTGAGAATGGCTGTTATGCCATCTATATCTACCCGACATCAAAATTTTATTATCGAATCCAATGAATTCAAGAATAAGATTTATGCGGATAAAGCGATGCTTGTTTATATAATAGCAAGTCTTGTAAAGAATGCCTCGAGATATTCACCCGAATCATCTGCAATAACTCTTACACTTGCTACCAATGAATTGAATGCAATAATTAAAGTTTCCGATAATGGCTCCGGAATAAAATCGTCGGAATTACCGGAATTGTTTACACCATTCATGCGCGGTTCTAATTCAGGTTATGAACTGGGTAGCGGAATGGGGTTATACATAGTAAAAGAGTTTGTGGAGTTGCATGGTGGGGAAATTGATGTTGAGAGTTCAGAAAAAGTGGGTTCGACCTTTTCTGTTTATTTGCCGATAACCCAAAAAAATTAATAATGGAAGACGATATCGGAATTGTTGTATATTCATTGGAACGGTCTTTCGGAATCGAAATACCTCAAAATGATTCGGGGATTCAATTTAGTTCTCTAAGAGCGATTCTCGTTGAAAGGATTGTGAGATTATTAACCGAGTCACCGGAACAACTTATGAGTATGTTATATCGTTTTGATGTTTCGGAAGATAAAGTGCATGAGGTGTTTGCTCATTCGTTTCCATTCGATATGCCTGAAAAAATAGCTGATTTGATTATGGAAAGGCAAATGCAAAAAATACATACGCGAAAATTATATGCCGAGCATAAAGATTCCTTTAATGATTAAACAGCAATCTTTCCGATATGTAAAACTATATGAAGTCTTCAAGATAAGGATGGTAATGTGAAACGAGGAATATTAGCGCTTTTTATCGGACTATTCTGCCGAAGTACTTTGTATAGTTTGGATGATACAGGTACTTTAATGCCGGTACAGGATATTGCTGTATTGCATTCGCGTATGGGACAACAACCTCATATTGATTTTTTATTTTCTTTTTTTGAAACAACTCATTTATTAGATACATACTTCGCCCGAATTACAAATGTTTCGCGTAAGCCCGATTATATTCTGCTGTTTAATGGAGCCGACCAAGCGGATGAATGGGCTGTATATGATGTAAAAACAAAAAGAAGAGTGGATTCGGTTTTACAAGAAGGTGTCATTGCTGCAGTTATTATTGATGACAATCCGAATGAACATTATGCAATTACGCTCAAGTCATATCCGCCCTTTTCAAATAATTATTCTTTTGCCGATAGAATTACATCATTGTTTTCTGCAAATAATAATACAACAATTTATCTTTCCAATGAACCCATTCCGAACATACCGCATTATTACATACGAGCCGAATACTTCAGATTGACACATAACTGTACTGTGGAACCGGAGATAATACCTTTGCCCGGTGAGGAGTTTAGTCGTGATTATATTGGTTTTGGCTTAAGTGTGGGGTTGTCGAAGCGTGAAGAGCCGAGATTTATATTCTATGACAATATGGCTGTAAGTGAACAGCCGAAAAATAAAGAAATATTTTCCGGTGCGGCATTGGCATTTAATTTATTTTTAGGACGCGATCCGCAATGGCATTATACGGAAATGCTATGGAGCAGTCGCTATTATAAGCATTTTTGGTCTCGATTAAGTGTTCAGTCGGGTTTGGTTTTTACACGTTCGCGTGAATTATTCGGTCATTATATACTTGGCCTTGGTATCAGAGTTTTCAGAAGAACGGATTTAGTTTTTGGCACTATGTTAACAACCCAGCCCAAAGTTTCCATTACATCGGAAGTATCGCAAGAAGACAGATGGAGAGCCGATCAGGTTTTTCCTTCGGAAAGAATAGTATTGCCATACATGGGTATAACAATAAACATGTTAGAGTTTTAAGCAAAAATTATGATTGATATAAGGAGCGATACGGTAACCGTACCGACACAAGCCATGCGAGCTATGATGTCTTCTGCGGAGGTTGGAGATGACGTTTTTTCAGAGGATAAAACCGTAAACCGTTTACAGGAATATGTTGCAGACATCCTGGGGAAAGAAGATGCGCTGTTTGTACCCTCCGGCACAATGAGCAATCAAATATGTTTGGCTTTGCACTCTCATGCAGGTGATGAGGCGATTGTGGAAGGCGAATCTCATATATTTCACTATGAGACGGGTGCGCCTTCTCTTATAGCTCGTGTACAGTTGTATTGTGTTCCCTCGCAAAAAGGAGAGATGAAAAGTGAAGATGTACAAAATGCTATAAGACCGGGTGATTATTACTTCCCACGTACGGCAGTTATTTGCGTCGAGAATACGCATAATCGCCATGGAGGTACGGTAGTGTCATTACAGAATTTGGAAGAATTGAAGACATTAGCGAAAGCGAACGGTTGTGTTTTCCATTGTGATGGTGCCCGCCTATGGAATGCTGAAGCGGCAACGGGTATTTCCGTAAAAGAATATGCCTCGTACTTCGATACATTATCGGTGTGTTTATCTAAGGGTTTGGGTGCACCGGCGGGATCGTTGGTTGTCGGAACTCGTGACCATATCAGGATGGCTCGTAAATGGAGAAAAATGCTCGGTGGCGGCATGAGGCAAGCCGGAATTCTGGCTGCCGGCGGATTATATGCTTTGGAAAATAATAGGGGTTTATTGCAATATGACCACGCAAATGCACAATTATTCGCGGAGTTATTAGAGCAGTCGGAATGTGTTACCGTTCTTGCAAAACCTGAAACCAATATTGTTTTATTTACGGCACGGAATAATGAATTTATTGAAAAGTGTAAGGAAAAAGGACTTCTAATTTCAAGAGGACGCCCTGGTCTGTATAGAGCAGTATTTCACTTCCAAACTTCCGAAAATCAAACACGCCAAGCGGCAGATGTTGTGCGAAAAGTTGCCGAAGAAAGGTAAATAATATGCCATATATGGAGGCAGGGGAGTTTGTTTCTACCATAAATCTTGGCAATAAATATTATACAATCAGACCCTTATTATTATCGGATTCTTTCGACCATATAACCGAGTTATTGCATGAAGCATACCGCCCCCTGCTTGATATGGGTTTGCGTTTCGTTGCTACACATCAGGATGTGGATATAACGAAGAAACGATGTTTAGATGGCTATACTTTTGTAGCTATGGATGATAAAGCGCAGATAATAAGCACAATAACACTTTACCCACCGAAACTTGACCCATCGAGCGAATATTATACACGTGAAGGACTTTGGGAGTTTGGGCAATTTGCAGTCTTACCTGAACTACAAAGAACAGGCATAGGTAGTTATCTGATAGACACTGTTGAACGCTATGCTAAAAGCATGCAAGCCCGTGAACTTGCCCTCAATACGTCTGAAAAAGCTGTCTATCTTATTGAGTACTATAGAAAAAGGGGGTATGAATTCAGGGAGTATGTGCAATGGGATGTGACGAATTATAGAAGCGTCATCATGTCAAAAATGTTTTGATGCCTTCTGAACCTTAGCCTTAACATTTACAAAAACACAATAGTATATCTCCCCTCTCATTTCAAACTCATTACATATAACCTATTAACGAACGGTTAAACTACTGTACATAACCGGTAATTATTCACATATACCTATTTCTATCAAATCAGAAAATCTATCTTTATACGGACTTATTACTCCATGATATGGGCGAAGAACTTTCCGACAATCGTCCTGATTTTCTGGCAAACGGTAATGAATGGCGCACACCCCCTCTTTGGGGCATTGGTCTATTTAAAGATGTGAACGGTCATACGCAGTATTTGCATGACGGTAGAGCTCGATCGCTTAAGGAAGCCATTTTATGGCATTGTAGGTGAGGAGAATGCCTCACGTACAATGTTTAAAAAACTTGACAAATCGGACAGAAAGGAATTGATCCGTTTTCTCGAAACTTTATAAATGTGTGTTTCCTACTTGACTTCCAAGTGTATTGTAACACAGGTTGTTGGAGCTGTCTGTTTCTGTTGTACCACCCATTCTCAACAAACTGTTTAAATGTAATCTTACATAAAGCCCCCAACAAATCCATTGGTACATTTTTTGCTTCAGAGACCTTTCAAAGTGTTCAGTTTTATAGCACCGTACTTTAATTTCTATGCACGCCTTATTAGAAATAGCCGAATGTGTCATTAATAATTTGGTAACGATTGATGATATTTTTTCAGATTCAAGGGGTAAGTTTCTGAAACAACAAAGAACCTTACTTGAAGGAATGCTTAATCATCAGTTTCAGAGTGATAAAGAAGCTGCGCGGATTTTGTTTGATGCCGATACGAGCGATAATCGGTATAAACAAACAAAAATGTTTCTGAAAAAAAGGTTACTGCGATGGCTTACCCAATTACCGGAGGAAAATCCGGGTAACTCAGATTTCTACAATGCACATTATTTCTGTATTACACACATTGCATATGGTGGTATCTTACGATTAAATGGTGCGGTGCATGGGGCATTGTCAATTTATCAGGATGTTTTTACTGTCGCACAAAAGTATCACCTTACTGACTTGGCTTTACAAGCAGCTTTACATTTGGAACGTGACTATGCTAATATCCGTGAACAAAAAAGAAGTGATGAATATGGTTTGAGAGCTCGGAAAATGAGCGAAATCAGTAAAGATGAGATACGGGGTGTACAATTAATAACGCGATTTGATACCATAATAAAAAAAAAGGCAACTTCGACTACAGAAAATCTTATTGACTTAAGAGCAATTGTACATGAAATTGCCGATTTGGCAGAAAAACATCCGACAAGAACACTGATGCTTCATGCGTGTAGGGCAAGGATGATAGTACATATTATGGATGCGGAATACGATGATGCGATAAAGGTATGTGGCAAATTGGAAGCGTTTTTTGAGGAATTTCCACATTTATATACACGAGATAGGATGTCGGTTTTGCTTAGTCTGGCTACCGATTGTCATATTGTTATGCGTCGGTATATTGAAGCTCGAAATACCGTACAGCGATACATAAATACATCCTCGCCCGGTATGTATAATTGGTTTGCAAACCATTTGCAGTTGGCAACGATTGATGTACAAACGGGTGAGTATGAATCGTTGGCTATAGTACTGAATATGATGTATGAATATGAGCCGCGTATGAATCCCTTTATCCGTGAAGGAGCATACCTTTACTTAGGTTATTTGGTGTATCTTTATAAAACAGGAATCAGCACATTACCCAAAAGACTTATACAGCCATTAGTGGAACGATTTGATCTACATGAATTTCTGAATAGCACTTCGATCGTTTCGCGTGATAAAACAAGCGGAAACCTTTCGCGAATAATTTTACATTCTTTGCTTTTATTGGCTGAAAAGAATATCGAAGCATTCTGTTCACGAGCGGATGCACTAAGGCAATATCGGATATCCTATCTGAAAGGTGATAAAAGCGGAGGTGCCCAAATCTTTCTTCGTTTACTCTGTGCATTGATGGATTATGAACTTGATATTACAAAAGTACTTGCAAAGCATAAGGAAAACATAAAGCTATTAACAGATTTCAACTCGATGAAAACTGAAGCGCTTGAAATAATACCGTATGATAAGCTTTGGGATATTATTATCGGACACTTAGCAAAACTAAAAGAAGAGGGTGTTTTGTAGGTTCAACAAAAATGTGAGACTACTTTTAAAATGATGTGTCATTGGTTTGAACGGTCGTACAGGTGCACATGTTCGATCGGAAAATGAATAATTTTAACAATAACTATGATAATATCATGAAAATACTCCTTCAAACACTATTTCTTCTTCTTCTTATCTCATTCAGTGCATGCAATCAGTGCGCCGATACACCGACCGATACTACGGACCCAAATAATAATTCATCGAATAATGAGTTGTTTTATAACTACTTTATTGATGAAGATAATATGAATGTTTTCAGCTGTAATGCCGATGGCAGCGGGCAACGTTTGTTTAGTACAACAATGGGTATCATATCATCCTTATACAATATTACAAGCTCTCCTCGTAAGGGAAAAATTTTATTGGCAACCAAAATTGCCCAGAGTAATAATGTGCAGTTGATAATTGCAAATACGGATGGAACCGATGCTAAGGTGATACCAAATGTAGATACCGACTGGTATCCTGTTCTTTCACCAAACGGTACAAGCATATTAAGTTCAAAAAAAGTGATACCGGGGAATTCGTCAGCTATTACCATTGTAAATACAGATGGTACAAATCTGAAGCAATTAACGGATGATTTACAGCGGGAAAGTACACCGTCATTCTCTCCGGATGGTAAAAAGGTAGCTTATTATACATTTAATGATGAAATTGCTATTGTTAATACGGATGGTTCGGGTAAAGAAATACTAGCTACAAAAGCAGCTGCGTATCATGATAACAGTTCATTTCTTAGTTGGTCACCCGATGGGCAGAAGATCGTGTTTATGCGAAGGAATGAAACACTTAATGATTATACCGAAATTGCCACTGTGAATGTATCAAACAAACAAGTATTACGCACATTATACTCTTCAACGGAAATAACTGCAGGTCAGCCGCAATGGTCACCCGATGGTAAAAGTATAGCATATATCAGAGGAAAACGCGGAGATGACCTTATTAACTCGCAACTGATTGTGTGTGATATTGACGGAATGAATGAAAAAATACTTTTTAACCAAACCCAGCCGGCACTTTATGCGTTCCTACCGCAGTGGTCTCCCGATAGCAAAAAGATCAGTATAACAGTATCAGATAATCATGACATAGACCCTAAAGGGTATGTATCAGTTAGGGTGGTGGACATAGCTTCGGGTACCATAACTTTACTGGGCAATAATGTGGCAATGGCGTATTGGACTTATTAATTCTGAAAGAAGAGATTACCCATGATGAAATTAATAATAGTTCTTATGCTTTGTACTTGCACATGGTTAAAAGCGCAAACCGAAAAAGGGGAACCTTCATATTCATACTTTTTTCTTAAAGGCGGGTTTGCTTCTTCAGACATGACTTCATTCAAAGACAACGATATACAAAAATTAGAAAAAGACCGCCGCATAGGGTTAAGTGGCGGACTTGGAGTATCACTCGCCATTGCCCCTTGGTTTGCTATCAGACCCGAATTACTTTTTACTCAAAAGGGAATGAGTGCCTACGACGATGACTATAAAAACGGTTTTCGTCCATACTATATCTTTGAAAGCGATTATATCGAACTACCATTGTTGTTTTCCTTTACGGCACCTTCACGTGGCGCATTACGCGGTAATTTTTACTTTGGTGGGTACGGCGCATATGCGGTAAATTATTCCATGAAACAACAACTTCGTAATCCGATAACCGACCAAGTAGTGTATGAAAACCCTGAAGATACTGATGATTTTATTCCCGCGGAAGCGGGAGCATGTCTCGGAGGTGGTTTCGGAATTGATATAGACGGTTTCATGCTTCTTATTGATGCGCGATATACGCATGGCTTAACGGAAATATATGATGGTAGTGATCAAGTACTTAACAGAACATTCACAGTATCGGTAGGAGTGGGCTTTACGGCGCAATGAAGCAGAATATTACAACATATTCCGATGCTCAACTATTTGATCTCCTTAAAAAAGGAGGGGAAGCAAAAAATAATGCCTTTACCGAAATATATCGGCGTTATCATCAGCGTTTATATGCTTACATTTTTAAGGTAACGGGAAGCAGCGATGAAACGAAAGATATTTTTCAGGAAATGTTTGTAAAATTTGTTCAGACAGCCGAAAAAGAAAAAACATCCGCAACACAAATAATAAATTGCGGCGGCTATCTTATGACGATAGCAAGAAATTTATGCCTTAATCATAAACGCTATAAAAAACATACGGTCGATTTGGAAGAGTATCATATTATTTCCACAAGTTCACCACGATATGAACAAGAAGAATTACTGAATTTAATTCATACCGCATTGGAGTATTTAGATTTTGACTATAGGGAAGCATTTATTTTAAGATTGTATCATGACCTCAGTTATGATGAAATTGCGGACATAACTCAAACAACCGTACCAACAATAAAAAATCGTGTATGGCGGGCAAAAGAAAAAATAAGGAAAATTCTTGCTCCCGTTCTCTCCGATTTTGACACTTTGTAATAATACCATGAACTACCAAGAACTAATACATACCTATATAGAAGGTGATTTATCGGTACAAGAGGAGTCGGAACTCTTTGCCGAAATGTCACGTAATGGTGAGTTGAGAACGGAATTTCAAGGACAAATGCGTTTACACAAACTTGCCCATAGTGATATGGCAAGTACAACCGTACCTCCCGATATTACTTCTTCTGTTTTCGATACATTGGGAATACCCTTACCGAGTACTGAAGCTGTAATTGTGAGTACCAACACGGAACCTACAATGGGGAAATTCCCTTTTATTCCGGTTATTTATACGGCTTTATTATCATCCTTAATAAGTGTTGGAATTATGTATTATTTTATGAATAATAATGATACATCAAAACCGCCGCAACGAATAACCGAAGTGAATAATCGGGCTGTACAAGGTGAATTACCGGTGCTTAGTAATAGTGGCAAGCAGTATGATGAATTTAAAAAAGAAAAAAATGAACAGCAAATACCCCACATAGTATATCGGCATATTGAAAGAGAAACGAATCCTTCACAAAATTCGAATATTGTTGAGGATACTACCGTAATAAATGATAATATTCCCGAACAAATAAAAGAAGAAGTTGTTCCAGATATTTATATTTCCAATGCACAAACGCAATTACCGGATATACGCTTTAGTGCAAAGAACAATACTGCCCCTTTAGTGGCGAAGCATAATTCATTATCGACATTATTAGAAAATTCGGAAATTCAAAACTTCTCGATTATTGTTCGCAGTATGCCTATTGCACGTTACTTACCGAGTGTAGATTTACCGAATCAGAATATTCCTGATATAAATAATATCGGTATAGGGTTGCATTATGATCTATCGGAAGATCATTCGCTTGGAATTGAGGGAGGAAGAGAACTTTTTTCTCAAGAATTTACGCGAGTACTTGGCAATCAAACCGTTATTTATCGTCAAAATCCCTCCTTATATTGGTATGGAATTGCATACCGTTTTTCCGCTTCCGACTTATCTATCGGTGACGGTTGGCTAACACCGTATGCTCAGGGATTTGCCGGGTGGGCGCAAAACGGACCTTTGGTTAAACTCGCAGGCGGATTGCGTTTATTGCCGGAAACTCGTGTTTCGCTTTTTGCGGGTTTGGAATTTTCCCGATTATATTATCCTGTACAAGCAGTATATTTTTCCGCCGAGAAATATTCTTTTGTCGCCGGTGCTTCCATTCGATTTTAAGAAAGAATTATGAAATATAGAGCACATTATATAATCCCTGTTTTCTTATCAATTTTTTTGATGTGTTGCACATGTGCAACCGATAATAATACAACAAAGGAAATAGATCCGACATTACAAACATCCATTCGTGTTATCAATGTATCGCATGGCGCGGGTGTACTGCATCTGTTGCAAAATGACAGAAGTGCAATCAAGCAGATAGAATATGCAGTGTTACCGATGAATTATACAAATATTCCGAGCGGAGTGCGTAATCTCCGATTATTAAATTCATCGGATAAAGCAGTGTACGGTATAAATGCGAATTTATTACCCAATTCTAACTATTCATTTTTTTTGATGGATACTGTTATACGAATGTCCGGCATACTTTTACAAGATATCCCATCATTATTTCCGAAAGGGGAGATAATTGTTCGGCTTGTTCATGGGGGCATGAATACCGGTAATGCCGAATTATATGTGGGTAGTTCTGCGTCAGGTTCACCTATTGTTTCGGGTGTTGGCTTCCGTTCATTCTCATCCTATGTACAAGCACCCTTCGGTTCATCTCTTACTCTGCGTATAAATGGGACAAAAGGAATAATAGATTTCACCGTTCCGGCATCATCCTTTGCAGATGGTGCGGCTCATACGATTATTCTATATGGTGATGAAAACAGTACAGCCGAACCGCTGGCATATAAAGTGATTCAATAAAAGAGCGGATTTTCAAACGGCATAGGAATTTTTTTTGTAATTACTCTCCATACTTTACGAACTTTGTATAAGATTATTCATGTTGACATTGTTCGGAAGAGTATGCGTTCACTTTCTTGTCTGTTACCAGCTTTTATTACGGTTGTATGCTTTAGTGCGGCAGTACCTCTCTATTCACAACAGAAAACAAAAGGACTATCGGATTCCACCATCCGTATAATTGGTACAGCTCTCCAAGAGATGGAAATGAGGCAATCCGATATATGGATTCCTTGGGATGCCGTGCGTGATGATCCTCATCGATTAAAGATGATAAAAAATCTATTCGATGAGCCGCTTTCTTCATTCGATGTGGTACAATATCATGCCAGTGCTCTAAAAAAAATGACGGCAGCAACTGCCGATGATTACTTTGCTTCCTTGTGCGAAACATTGCAGCTTGGCGAATATAAAATCATCAATTATGAAAACTTGATGAATGCCCGCGAGATTGATGAACGATTGCAAAAAGGTTTGGATTCAACTCTTACATTGGAAGGTGCAATGTTAATGCGCCAATATTGCGCGCCTTTTTTCTTAGCATCCGAAGCATTGAATGAAGCACGTGAACGCTTTGCTCGACGTGATATTCTTGTCCGTTATTGCGATTCGATGTTATTGCAATCCGAAGAAGATCAGTCCCTCAACATTTATCAGTTAAAAAAACAAGAAATTGAGGGTTTGGAAATATCCAAAAAGTTCTTTGCTCAAGCGGCGGAGCAGCGTTCGCCGGAATTATATGCAGCCGGATTAGCGTATTACAGAACCGTACTTCGTTTGGTTGCCATGAGCGTGGAGCTTATGCCTGAATATAAAAAGGGTATAAATAAAACAGTAATATTTGAAACGAAATATGGCAGAATAGCCCTCGGCGGTCCTTCTGATGATATATATACCGGTGACTTTGCTTTAATAGTGGATATTGGCGGCAATGATCGATATTTTCCTTCAGCAAGGACTAAGACTTCGGCAATGTCCTCCCCCTTACGAAGTATTATTGATTTAGAAGGGAATGATATTTACATAGGAGGCAACTATACATTCGGCGGTGCAATAATGGGAGCCGATATTGTGTATGATGCAAAAGGAAATGATACATATTCGGCAGGAAATTTCTCTTTAGGTGCCGGATTATTCGGTGTAGGCATACTCCATGACGGTAATGGGAATGACCGCTACGCAGGCAATATTTTTACACAGGGAGCAGGGCAGTTCGGGGTAGGTCTTTTGATTGATGATATGGGTAATGATGTCTATAATGCGCAATCGGATGGGCAAGGTTTTGGCGGGGTACGGGGTTTCGGTGCATTAGCCGATAAAATGGGAAATGATATGTATATAGCATCAAGTCCTTTTCAAGACTTTTTGCGGTATGATACACACTTTACCACATTTACTCAGGGCGCGGCATTAGGGTCAAGACCGATAGCAAGTGGGGGTATTGCTCTATTAGCCGATTATAAAGGAAATGACACCTATATATCGGATATTTACGGGCAAGGTACTGCCTATTGGTTCGGTTTGGGAGCATTGTATGATGAAGATGGTGATGACCGTTATCAATCGTATCAATATGCACAGGGTTCGGGTGTGCATTTTGCACATGGTATTCTGTGGGATAAGAATGGCGAGGATGCATATGTGTCGCATGGAGTTTCACAGGGCTGCGGACATGATATAGCATTCGGAGCATTATACGATGAACGTGGCAATGATTGGTATGCCGTTGATGGTTTATCATTAGGCGGTGGGAATGCAAATGCCATTTCACTTTTTCTTGATGAGCGTGGTGATGATGCGTATATAGCACGTAATCAGGATAATACAATGGGATACTCGGATTTTCGGAGAGCGTATGGAATGATAGGATGTTTTGTTGATGCCGGAGGTAATGACTATTATGGTTCGGCTGAACGTAATAATTCCGTACAAACAAAATCAACATATGGTGTTTTTGCGGATATGGCAATGACGCTTGATTATAAAAAACAACAAACTGAACCTTTACTTACACCGACTGATTCATTAAAAGACCCATTAGCACTTTCTTTAGATAGTTTATTTATTCAGGCATCGGCAGCACCCCAGAAGTATCAATATAATGTTAATCCGGCACGAGAGAGGATTATTGAAAAGGGTGAAGAAGCAGTTCAATTTATTCGTGAACAATTCGGTACGGAATCGGCGCGGGAAAGACTTGCTTTGCAAGAGATAATTCCTAAAATGTATGCAAAAGATACGGTAACGGTAAGAACAATGTTGCTAAGTGCTTTGGAATCGGATGATAGAGATGAATTTTCAATGGCGGCTGCAATGGTCGGTAGGGTAAAATTGCGTGAAGCAGCGCCGATTTTATATAATCAATTTCGTACACACGATAGGTGGCAGATAAGGGCATTGGCTGCCGAGCAACTTGGAAACATAGGCGTAAAAGAATATGCGGATAGTTTGGCGCAATTTCTGGGTGAAGAACACCCTCATGTAAAAATGCGTACCGTTTTCTCCATCGGTCAATTATTTCCTGATAAAACACTACGGTATTTACATCAACCCTTACACGATACAATACAACTGATACGTAATAGTGCGGTGCAGGGTATAAGGAAAAATGCTGTATTACCATTATCATTTATTAGGGAAGTTTTTTCACCGAAAACCGAAGATAATATTCGGCGTTTATTGGCATCGGTTATATATTTAGTTGATACGAACGATATTGAATCGTATGAAACGTTGATAAACATTCATAAACAACAACCGAAAAGTATTCGTAAAGCAATATATAAATCAATTCCCTCGAAAAAAACATATTTCTGGAAAAGAATGTTAACGGATTGGGCTTTATGGGAAAGTGACTCTCAATTAAGACCGATGATGCCACGATTCGATGATATAATACCTACGTCAAAAGAGAAAAAGAAGAAAAAAGGTGTTACATCCAAGCAAGAAAAACCGGAAGAGAAAAAACCGTAGAAGATAGTAATAATGTGAAAGAAATATCCATGTCGTCATTCTGAACGGAGTGAAGAATCTATTTCGCGGATAAATACAGCCACCCCGTCACTTCGTGACACCCCTCCGGTGGATGGGAATTTTTCTGATTATTGAATTAAATTCCCTTTTTCAAAGGGGTGGCAGACGAAGTCTGACGGGGTATCAAACACAAAACTCTGTCATTCTGAACGGAGTGAAGAATCTATTTGCTTGTACAGATTCTACCTTACACTCAGAATGACGAGAAGAAATTACTTGTTATAAGAAAAATCTACGGGCTATTCCTACTACAATCAATCGCACCCTTTGCACATTTACTGCATTACACGTAGCTTTGAGTACACACGTCGTATAAAGTTGACGGCGTTTATACTAACTTCACTAAAATGCAGGTTATAGATATGAAACTAAACCTTTTTGTTGTTTTGTTCTCGGTAATAACGATTTGTAGCGTTCATGCACAGGAATTTCA
>JALHLL010000003.1:5571-34369 GCA_022844575.1 bacterium | reverse complement strand
ATTTGTTTAGCGACTTCAATGGCGATAATTCCGCCAAAAGAAATACCAATCAATATTGGTTTCGTAGTTGTTATCTGATCAAGTAATCTTGTAGAGTACTGTTCAATGGTTTCATTATCATTTGGGGGTATCCATTTTATAAATGTTGTTTTGTGAACACCAAAGTCAAGTCGTTGAAAGACTCTTTCATCTGCCCCAAGTCCACTGAATATGTAAAGTTCCTCTGCCATACTCACAGTATTGAGATTCTAGTAAAATCCGCAAAACGAGCCACTCAATACATATATCAAATCGTATTCAAAATATTGATTATGAAATAATTACAATGTATTGCATTACATAGCATATACAACAAAATTACTCGTTTCTACTCATCTATCACATACTTCAATGATAGACCGGTACGAATAGGAATGCCTATTGTCTCAAATCCCAAAAAGTATTGCGTTGTATTTATTGACGCAATTACTTCTGGGGAAATATAATACCTTCTGATAACTCGAAGTCATAAGTGATACCTATTGATAAAGAATTATTCACCGGAATGTCAACGGGTAAACCGTCGCTTTCACGTACTTCCTCAGACTTATCATTTTCGAACCGATAGGATCCGGTAACAACTTGAGATTTGATTGTAAAGTACTCTCTATTCACAAATCCGAAGCGAGTGCCTCCGATAACATTTAAATTCTTCCACACTTTAAAAGCGATAAGGGGCTCAAGGGAAAACTCGTTAAAAGCATACTTCACCTCTCTAAAAACTTTTGAGTCTCCATTTTCAGATAGCGAAAATGTCGATGCGAAATCTCGAGTATAACCACCACGAAAACTGATTGTAAGAAATGATTTCAACTTGGGGGTATAAGCTGCAT
The DNA here is from genome assembly GCA_022844575.1 of bacterium. Lineage (GTDB taxonomy): Bacteria > Bacteroidota > Ignavibacteria > Kapaibacteriales > UBA961 > UBA2353. The sequence continues at coordinate 33,497 of JALHLL010000003.1, read as the reverse complement.
ATATACCAACCGTGTTTCCTTTAATGTTAAATATATCAGCCGGAGCAGCGGCAAATAATCCCCTATCAAGTGCTACTCTGTCGGTCAGAGTATATGACATTCTATGTTCTACAAAGCCGAATTGAGGTATAATGGAAAGGGTGGATCCTTTTACTTGGCTTTGCAAGACTGGTGCCCAAAAGAAGAATGGTGCGCTGAACATAACAATCAACATTTTCGGAGATTTCATTGTACTTCCTTTGACTTAAACCCTTTTCATCGGGGTTGATAGTCTATTAGTGAAATAGTCTATTAGTGAAAATATAACAGTTCAGTAATGGAAGAGTAATAAGGTATTCTTGTTTGGAACTCTTAAACAATATGCAGATTACTACTTAGTACAAAATGAATTCTTTGCTCTCCGAATAAATTATTGATTGATCATAACAGTAAAAAGGTAATATGATGACGTTTGGCAAGTACTAAGAGCAGTTGACGAAAGTTTAAATAGTATAGTGTCAAACTTTGTATTCTTCAGACATACGACGATTTACATTTGAGAAATATGCAATTTGATTAGTATTTACTCAGGCAAAACATATTTAACAATCAAACCGAAACGATACGGTGATATAGTCCATTCTTTTCCACGTATAAAATTAGTCATTCCTACTGAAAATAGTGCTTCGGGGCTTAGTACAAAATTTTTATTGTTAAAGAATCTGAAATCGTATGAGAAACCAAACGAAAACGATGTAAGGAACACTCCGTCATCCGGAAAAATAATGCGGCCGCTATTCTCCTTTGCACCATTGTTAAACAGATAATCTCCGCCCGCGACAACAGAAGTATAGAAGAAAGAATGTTCTGAGATATATCCGACTCTTCCACCGATAAGAGCATTAAATTCTTTGTATAATTCTATTGTAACTATAGGTTCAAGTGCAATTTCCTCTAATGTTAATTTAATATTGTTTGTAATCGTTGAACCTCTATGGGATGTATTATCCGTTTGCTTAGGCAAATTTGTCGTGTATTCTGAATACCCGATTCTGAAACTAATCGAAATTTCTTTGCCAAGTGGCAGTTCATATAGACCACCTATACCCCAAACATCACCCGTAGCGTTTTTTAGTTTAGGTTCAGCGTGAACATTTTGTAAAAAGCGATTGTACGCTTCACCCTCAGAAAAGATATTAATATCAACTATATTGGACGTAATTCCGAAATGACCATACAAACCGAAAGTCGGTTCAGTAATTCGGGCATGTAGAGTATGAGTTGCTAAGAACAGGCATAAAACTATTATTATACGGGACATAACAATGTATAATTATTTGTGTTTATTCTATTTCCTAAATTGCGCTGCTTTCCATTCTGCAAAAAGATGTTTCACTTTATTCCTTTGATATTTTCCGGTACTTGTTACGGGAAGTGCATCGGTAAATAGCACTACTTTGGGTGATTTGTGAAAAGGTAAATGCTCACGGCAATAAGAAATAATATTTTCCTTATGTACGGAATCATGTTCGGGAATAATCAATGCGCCGACTTCCTCACCATAAAAGTCATTTTCAAACCCTACGGAAATGCCTGCTTTTACACCGGGCGCAGAATTTATTACCTCGTCTATTTCCAATGGGGCTAAATTTACTCCACCTCGAATTATTAATTCTTTTATTCTGCCCGTAATAAAAAAGTAAGGTCTTCCTTTTTCATCATTTTTATAAAACCCTTCATCACCTGAACGAAACCACTCAAATGCAAATGTTGTTTCATTTGCCGATTCATTATTATAATATTCCTTCATTACATTCGAGCCGCGAATTACTATTTCCCCGCGTTCACCTTCGTGTAATGTTTTGCCCTCAGTATCATGAATTGCCATTTCATTACATTCGAGTGGAATTCCGATACTCGGAAATCCTTCATCTACCATCCACCTTTTATATTCGGCGGAAGATAAATCCGTCGGAATAAAACAAGAATAACATGTTGTTTCCGATAATCCGTAGCCGTGAATAATAGGAATGGAATATCGCTCCACAAAATTCTTTGCCAGGTCAACTGTTAAAGGACCTGCACCGCAAATTATATGACGAAAACCGTTTTCCTTTGCATTTAGTTCATTGGCATTACCATCCAATAAAAAGGCAAGTAATGTTGGTACAACGGAAACGATATGTACATTTTCTTCAATTATTCTTTTGAAAAAATATTCCGTTTGAAATTTTCTGTTTAATACAACTGAGGCACCGGCTACAAACGGTGTTACATGCGTAACTATGCAGCCGTTTACATGGTGTACGGGTAAAACACACATCATACGCTGATGTTCATTTATTCCGTGCCATTGCGCTATATAAACAGCATCGGCAAATAAATTGCGTTGTACTAAAACCACACCTTTAGGATTTCCTGTTGTGCCGCTTGTATAAACGATAAGTGCTTCTTCAGCAAGCATGTTTTCAGTCGGTAATTCAAATAGTTCCGTTTTACGTAATAGCTCATGAAATCCGCCGGAGGTTTCTGTGTTATTATAGACTGTAATAACTCTCGGTTGCGATTGCGGTATAATGGAAGTACATAATTCCGAATAATCTTCTCTGCAAACAATCAATTTTGCTTCCGAATTTTCAAGAACATAACCCAGTCTGTCGGTATCTTCTGTCATATTAAGCGGAACTATACATGCACCCAATACCCATGCACCGAAATAGGTAATAATGGTATCGGGGTGATTATATGCCATTACGGCAATACGATCGCCTTTGCGTATTCCTGCGGCATGTAATAAACCGGCACATTTTTGTACGGAATTTATAAAATCATGATATGTAATTTCCGAACGATTATTTTTTTCATCATAATATATCATCCATACTTTATTCCCGAACTCTTTATTATGGAGTGCGGCTTGCGCTATGGATTGAAAAGGAAATTGAACATTATCGGGCAAAATTCCGTATGCCGTTTGTGCAGCAATTATTTTATTGCGCAAGTAAGGAGACATATTCTAAATAATAAATAATAAAGAGCGATTACCAACGGTAACGAATACCTACAGTTGCCGTAAGAAAATTAATATTCCACGATGCGTCAGAAAGTATGCTGTTGAGTCCATACATATAGGTTGCTTCGCCATTGAACGTAATTTTACCGCTATAAATATATGCTGCGCCAATCCCGCCGAATGCACCGAATTGCAATGTGCTTAAGGAAGATAAATCACTTTTACCCAAGGGCGTTCGTGTTGAAGAAGTTTGCGGATACACATAATCGGTCGGTCTGATAATAGTTCTCTCTTGTTCGATAGAACTTCCCAATGGCATTGCAACTCGTGCTCCGCCTATAAAATAGAGCGATTGGGTAAAATACCATTCGCCCGCAATGCTTAATGTAGCATGATAACTTGTTTTCCATATAGTTCCCTCTTGCAAAGGAATTAATGTATTTGTGTTGAGGTCGCGAACAAATGAAGTAGTTGTATCGGGCGAAATAATTTCTCCGGGACGATTTTCTATCCCCACACGTCCGGTTAATCCTAATGTTCCTGTCATTCTTTTGCCGAATGTTATACCGAAATTCCATCCGGCGGCACTTGCCGTGCTGAACTTGCCTTGAGTATTCAAGCCACCGCTCGATGAAAAATCCGCAAAGTTAAAATTACGTTGCCATCCTAAACTAGCTCCGTATTGCCAGCCCGGTTCTTCATCACAATCATCTCTTTCGCCATCGCGCATACTCATTGTAAAGTCATTTTGTATCGGGTCATAAGAATAACATACCGTATAGATGGAGCGATTATTCGCCACATCGGTAGCTTCAATTACCATACGTCCTGATGATGAGGGATCAATCGTTTTAACCAAAAAATTGATTTGCGGTACTCCCGGCTCCACCTTCGGAATGCTTGCTTGCATATTTTTTGCAAAAACCACCCGCAAGGACTTTAAGCCCCTATCTGTTGTCCGGTCATCGCGGAATATGACATTGATACGTGAATCAACTATTCGGGAATCGCCCGTAGGGGGCAATGTATCGGGTTCTTCCGTTATTTCAATAAACGATTGCCCGCCCATATTGCCATAAGCATCGTATGCCTGTCCGCCATAACCGAAACCGTAGGAGGAAAGCCCGAACGGCTCATCGGCAACAACGGTATGCGTACCGAAGGGTATTTGTACTTGTGCTACGGAATAACGGCTTATGCCCAAACGTTGAAATTGTGATGTATCGAGCAAACGGCTGTTTAAACGCAGACTCGGTATTGCTCTTGTCGGTACGACAATGTTTACATAATGTTTCCACTCACCGTTAATAGGAGTAGCAAAACGGTATTTCTGTAAAAACTGTTGTGTCGGACTTATGAGCAACATCATAGGGTCGCCGACATCATCGCCATTGGTGAATCCCTGTGAATATTGCGCTAAGAGCACAGGTTTATCGGCTGTTATTTGTAGGTTCTGGCGTACATTGGAGTTTTCATAGTATTGTCCTGCATCAAGCACCGTAACAAGATTTGAGTTTTCAAAAACCTTTGTTTGCTGTTGGCTTGCAAGTACACGAATGGTTGAGCGCGAACGCCTTTCCAGTTTACCGGCATAATAATGCTTACCCCATGCACTAATGGGAGGTAATTGTTCGATAAGGTGATTGCACCCGATAAGCCCGCGCGGTACATATGCACATTGATGCCCACTAAACAAAGCAACTTTTTTATTGGACTTTATTAAAGTTCCTGTTAAATCTCCGCTACCACCGCCTTCTACTTCGGCAGCTACGGAATACACATCACCTTTATTGATTTTAACGGTAAAGGGTTTATCGGCAGGGTGCTTTTTGGTTTTTACTGTAGGCGTTATCGTTACAACGGTCGAATCCTCCGTAGCAATCACATTAAATTGCGACATCATTCCTTCCGAATAGGAATAGCATATTGCGCGATACTCCGTTCCGAGTACAGCAACGGGTAAACCCAAATAGGTATCGGTTGTTTGCCAACGTCTGCTTAAGCCATAAACGGAAATAGGATTATCGGAGGTGACATGTACAGCCAAACGCTGCACTACTTCTTCGCCTGTAACTTGTGCGGAGGGATCAACTTGTAGATTGAATACCGTACCGCCATCTACCTTTACTTGCCTTTTATACCCAATCCCGTCAATCTCCACCGTTACCTTCGATGTTAAATTGGCAGTAATAAACAGTTCTAGGTTTATCATCTGATTGGCAGGATTACCGTCACGACGTTCATTCATATAGTTGCGGGCAAAACATAACCAAAAGTCAGTTCCTTCTGAGTTAAGAATTTTTTCTTTTATGGCAGGCAGTTTTACCGCTTCAGTACCTTGTGCGAATAATTCGCCTGAGCCGACACAATACAATGTTATTACGAAAAACCATAGTAACAACGACATTTTATATACGCCAAATTTGCTTTTCATTTCCACAATGTCGATGCTTTAGTTTTTTGTTAAGAGTATAGTCATATTCTGCGAACCGCTGCGAGTGTCCATACGTAAGATATAGGGTGCTGTTCCTATCGTATTGATTTCGGGAACAAATTCAAAAAAGTATGTACCGGCATCTTGTTCAAATTCGGGAAACTCTTGTATCAAATGACCCGTTAATGTAAACAGTGAGAATCGAACAGGAGTTTTTTCGCCGAGCGTATAGGGTATTTTTGTCGTATAAGGAAAAGGGTTGGGGAAAGGTAAACCTAAAGAAGTTGCAGCTATTTTTTTTACGGTATTACCCGATATGGTTATAATACCCGATTGGGGTGTAATAGCCATCGGTACTCCGTTTTGCTTAAGCGAAACAGGTAATACGCTGGCAAACGATGTATCGCCTGCAAGTACTAAAAAGTTTACGGTACAAAGGATAATATTTTCACCTGAGGATGCTATGCTCGGACAACTGATTTCCAAATGACTTTTTTTTGTGCCTGTTATCGGAGTTGATACCATTTGCGGCGACGGGCAAGCTATCACCGCACCCGAAGTAATGGAACTCGGTTCAAGTCTCACTCTATCATACTCCAATGTTAGCATAATAGGTGCCTCGCTATTTTTAACTGTTCCTGTAATGGTAACCGAAACAATAGAATTAACGGATGCAACGGCATCGGAAGCGCGTACTATCGGCTGAGATAATGCACTTGAGTTGAAAGACAATATAAAACAAAGCACAGAGAACCAAACGGTGCTATGCCTCAATATGACTGGTGATACTATAGTTGTAATTATCATTAGTATTCGGTGATTTTCATTTTGAGCGTATCGCGATACACATAATTCGGTGTTCCTCAAAAAAACATGACGAACTTCTCCTTACAAAAATACAATCTCATGCGTTTATTTTTCCCTTGGAATACATACAAACGCATAATTTACAAGGCAAACATAGCACATAAACGTCTCGTACCGTAGTTTTGCTTCATCTTACAGGAAAGGAAATCATGAATTCGACAATCATTTATACAGCCAATGCACCTGCGCCGATAGGTCCCTATTCACAGGCAAAAAAAGCGCAAGGGGCAATGTTGTTTTTAAGCGGACAAATTGCATTAAGACCCGACGGTACTTTATTGGAGGGCGATGTGCAGGCACAAACACATCAGTTAATAAGCAATATGAAAGCGGTGTTGGAAGCAGCCGGAGCGAATATCTCGCATATAGTAAAAACAACGGTTTTCTTGAAAAGCATGAATGATTTTGCCGCAATGAATGAAGTATATGCGGAATACTTTAACGAAAGTAAACCCGCGCGTTCAACCGTAGAGGTTAGCCGCTTGCCAAAAGATGTTTTGGTGGAAATAGAAGCCATTGCCATAATGGAGTAATGATGAGTCGGTTACATATTCTGATACTGCAATCTGTAATAATGGTATTTGCTTTATGCTTTGTTTCGGAAGAGGTATATGCGGCAGAAAGTGATTCCATACGGAAAGATACAAGTAGTACTAAGGTATATGCCCCTAAAAAATCTCCGACTACGGCGATACTCTATTCATGTGTTTTCCCGGGTTTGGGGCAATACTATGTGGAATCATATTGGAAAATACCCCTTTTTGCAGGCGGAGCAGGTGTATTGATATATGCAATAGCGGCGAATAATTCATTATACAACGAAGTGCAGGCAGATATAACACGGTTAGAGCAAATAGATAACCCTTTAGATGCAACAGCAATAGCCCTTTTAAAAAGAGAAAGGGAAGTATATCGTGATAGGCGTGACTTGGCATGGATAGGACTTGGGGCAGTCTATATTGTTGCGGCTATTGATGCTTATACGGGGGCACATTTATATGATTTTGATGTGAGCGATAAAATTGCAGGTCGCTTAATTCCTAACCCCGCTATTGGTGGCTTGACATTATCGTTGAGGTGGTGAGGGATAAGATGTTAAGTAAGAGTTCTTATTTTTTAGCTTTCAGTTAAATACATTATTATGAAACCGTTAATTATCTCATGCTTCTTGGCATTTATAGGGTTAATCGCAGTTACATATCTGTATAATTATTGGGGTAGCAATTATCATTATACAGAAATTAGTGGCTCTTTCCTTAGTGCTTTATATACAGGTCTTGCTCTGGTGTTTTTGATTTTCGGAGTTAGTTTACAGTTTCTGGAGGTAAAGGCACTTATTAAGCAAAACGAGGCAAGTGCAAAACATGCAAAAATTTTAGAGGACTCCCTTAGAGAACGTGACGAAAAGGCGCATTTGAAAGATAAAGAAGCGACATTCTTATCGTTGTTTAATTTGTATTTGAATCTGCGGAACGATACGAACTTAATTGGCAAGAGTAAAACCGATTATAACGAGTTCTCTGATTTTAGTTTGAAGATAATGAAAGAATTTAATAGACCCGAAGGTATTATTACAGGATCTGTTGAAACTAATTTATTACAAACTACTTTAAAAAATAGTGAATTAAGTAATCAAGAAAAAATTTCACACCTTGTTGAATTTAGGTATTCTAGTAATTTCCCAATTATCAGACCGGTAATTACGGCTTACAAGACATTGATTGATTATCTTGATAAAGAATTTATTACGAAACAGGAAAAAGAGGTCGCAAAACATTATCTGAATCTAATACGTGATTCTATCACATACCAAGAACTTGATACGATTTTACTTGTTGGACTTACTAAGGAGCACGCAGATTTAAAAGTAATGATAGAAAAATATGGTCTTCTTAGGGCAATATATAGAAATCATGAAGTTTTCAAAAAATTTGAAAACTTATACGATCAGAGAGCTTTTAATAAATTAGATAAATAATGATCACTTCTATTCAGAAGTTACGCCATTTGTAACAAGACCTGTGTTATCTATAAAGTCCCTGACGTACTGAAAAATTCTCTGTTAAAAAGGGATTATTCGCACCGTCTCAAAAGCTGTTTGCGAATGAAGGCGATTATAAGCAGAAATCAGAAAAATTATGATAAATACTTTTTGCATTCTTAATGCTTATATATTAACATAACCAACACCTACTGCTCATTCTCAGAAATGGTTCCCGTGCTTTTTAAAGTAACAACACGTACATTTTTCGGTTGATTGATGTATTTGGGGCGACGTGTTGTATAAAGGCGATTTTTATCTAATCGCGTAATACATACTTTATCGGACTGATTACCGCCAAGTACATGATAATATTTAGAATCCTCGCCCACATATAAACCCACATGTCCGGCTTTTGCACCCGTACTTGTTTTACGGGTAAATACCAAAACATCGCCAAGCATTGCCGTATCGGTATGCATGCCGAATGTACCCCAATTCAAAGCCCAAAGGGGGTCGGTAACTACTTTTTTGTTAGCCCTTTTTGCTACAACTGCCATAAATAAACCGCACCAAGCTATTTCATCCGCTTTATAAACATCATCCACTTTGCCGCCTACTTCTTTTGCCCAAGCAAGTATAACAGGGTTATTCTTTTTACCTATTATTTCTTTTGTATCAAAAAGCTCAAGTGCTTTTAGTATCATAATGGGACCGGACTCTTTATTGAGCCATTCATATTGTTTTGGCAGAGGCATACATCACCTTTATAATTATGGTTTATGATGGTTAAGTTGTTTAACCATTTTGAAATTAACTATTTCTACGTTTTTAATCATATTTTTTTGTTCTTTAACAACAGTATATCCCTTTTTCTCAAAAAAAGGACGTGCCGTTATGCTCACATCGCTTTGTATTTCCGTACCATTACGCCTGATAGCTTCTTTCTCTATACAATCGCATAATAGTCCTGCAATCCCTTTTCTCTGATAATCCTTATGCACATAGAGCAAGTCAAGATAATCATTGGCACGAAGTGAGCCATAGCCCGCGATTTTCCCCCTAACATCAGCTATAAGAACATATTGATCTCTTATTCGATTTAACCATCGTTCCGTATTCTCGATGGAGGAAGTCCATATCTTAATTTGTTCAGGATTATAGTCATTTATACACACCGTTTTTATCGTTTCGACAAAAAGGTTCTGCATTTCCTGCAGGTCTTCAATCTGCGCTCTTCTTAGTAATAGGCTTCTCACAAAACTTTATAGGATTCGTAAAACATCAACTCTATCGTTGTTTGTCGCATTATGATACGAAGGTGAACATAAGTGCAACAGCACAATGCAAAATTACGGGGGTTTTTCGCTCATCCGTTACTACAGGAATACTACATTTTCAGAGGTTTTTTGCGGAAAAAAAGTGAAAAAAGTACCTTTTAGGTATGTTTTGACAACATCCTCCTAAACTGACCAATATTAGCCAAAAAATGACTGACTACTCTTTAATAAATAAATGGGGGAAATCGGTAGTGAGTTACGGGCAAAAAAGGCGACTTCAGACTATAGAAACCTATCTTTTTAGTCCGCTTTTATACACTTCCAAAGCCCTTTGTCTTGCAAAAGTATGTTCCACAATCGGCTTTATATATGCCGATGTACCCAATTCCGGCACCCATCGTTTGCAATACACAAAATCGGGGTCGAACTTTTCTTGCTGCGCCGTAGGGTTAAAAACGCGAAAGTAGGGGGCTGCATCGCAGCCGGTGCCAGCCACCCATTGCCAATTACCATTATTGGCTGATTGATCATAATCAAGCAAATGTTTGGCAAAATACTCTTCACCTCTGCGCCAATCAATAAGCAAATGTTTGCATAAAAAACTTGCCGTTACCATTCGCACCCTATTGTGCATAAAACCCGTTTCATTTAGTTGGCGCATTCCGGCATCAACCATAGGATAGCCGGTTTTTCCTTTTGCCCATGCCTCAAATTCTTCATCATTATTGCGCCATTCTATGGCATCATATTCTTTTTTGAATGATTGTTCAATGACAGTGGGGAAATGCCACAATATTTGCTTAAAAAACTCACGCCAAATCAATTCATTCACAAATGTTGAGTTTAATGGTTTAACCATGTTCAATAATGTACGTGTGCTTATTGTGCCGAATCGCAAATGTATGCCCAATTTGGTTGTATCATCAAGTGCAGGATTATCTCTACTATTTGTATAGCGTGTAATTTGTTCTTCATTTATTATAGGCGGCGGTATCACAATGGATGTTCTCTGAAAGCCAATGTCTTCTAATGCAGGAAAATCCTGTTTTAATCGAACTATATTTGCGATATGTTTTTGCGAGGGAAATTCCGTACTTGTTTGTTCCGAAAGAGCGGATAACCATTTTTTTGAATAGGGCGTAAATACCGTATAGGGTAAGCCATTATCTTTTGTTATGTCATTCTTTTCAAAAATTACCTGATCTTTATAAGAATGTACATTGATATTGTTCGATTGAAGAAATTGTTCTATTTCTTCATCCCTTTTTGTTGCATACGGTTCATAATCGGTGTTGAAAAACACAGCCCTCACATTATAAGTTTCTATAATTGATTTCCATATTTCCGTCGGGTTGCCGTAATATACTCGCAAACCCGACCCTATGGCTTCCAACTGTGTATGAATATCGTATAGGGTATTGTAAATAAAGCTGACCCTTGCGTCGGATTTGTTCTGCAGGTGTGTAAGAATATTAGTATCAAATATAAAAATGGGCAAAACAGGTAAACCGCATCGCAATGCGCGATAGAGAGCGTGATTATCGTCCATTCTTAAATCACGTCTAAACCAAAAAATAGCTATATCCGATTTCATAAAGTATAATAGTAGAGTACGAAACTACACGGACTACAATATCATAATGTCTATGATATGTTTAAAAAGATTGTGATGCGCATATCCTGTGTTTGTTATGAATAAGTCCCCTTCACATTGAAACGTTTTCCGTCATCATGTAGTGTGGCTTTCCCCTCGTATGATTGAAGAGTACCAAGGTCAGACAATGAGACACGTTGTTAGATTTGATTGTTAAAACTAAAAAAGATTCATATGAGGCATTTGCCATACCCATACAAAAACCTTACATGGCTTTATGTAGACTAAAACCGAGGCTATCTCTGGAAATGACCACATCCGAAGCACAATGATTTTTCTTTATGAAAAGCAAATCTGTAGATACTCTGAATATATTTCTTATCATCCTCTCACTTATTATAGCATTCCTTAGTCCTTTCGAACTATTTCTAATGGCATATGCAATACTAGGTCCCTTGCACTATCTTAAGTAAATATGTTGTACAACAAATAAAACGATGACCATATCGGTATTGTATGTACACGGGTTTGATGCTAAACGCTTGTTTCCAACGCGAAAAGATAAGAATGTGCAAAAATTAATTCTTTTGTTATGAGATATAACATCTTTTCTATTTTAATTTTGAATGTGTTCCATATCAATAACTATATATGCTGTCCGAAACACTTCGTCCGTTAGAGAATAATTTCTTAAGAAATAGAACTCTGATCTTCCTCTGTTTATTTTATGCCGTTTTTTGGGGCTATTATGCTGTGAATCCTGTTTGGCGACCTCAATGGTGGCTGGATAATTATCTTGTGTTCGGAATTGTTGCGGTTCTGATTGGTACTTACAAAAAGTATCCTTTATCGAATATGAGCTATTTGTTTATTACAATATTTATGTGCTTGCATGCCGTAGGTGCAAATCAAAGCTATTCAAATGTGTCACTTGGTTATTGGATGTCTCAACAGTTCCATTTTCAAAGACCTAATGTATATGACCGTTTGGTGCATTTCCTTTTCGGAGTTTTTTTTGCTTACCCAATCCATGAATTATTAAGGCGTTATTCTACGTTCAGACCATTGTGGTGGTACATATTACCCGTCGAGTTTATTATATCGTATAGTGCAGTTTATGAAATAATTGAAGCCGCAACAGCTTGGACATTACCGCCGGAGGAGTATGACCCTTTTGTTGGTTTGCAGGGTGATATATGGGATGGTTATAGGGATATGGCTCTGGCAAGTATCGGGGCTATTGTAGCAATACTAATTCTTATTATCGTATCCTTTACAAGGAAAATGTTAAGAAAAAAGAACCTTCATTCAGCTTAAGTTAACAGATAAAGTATGAAATAGCGAACTTTGATTTTATTTTGCTTTTGATACTTTCTTTGTTGCCTTTCCGATAATAAAATAACGAATTATTCCACTAATAATGTAAAATATCATGAAGGGGAATAAACCGGTTCCTTGTGTAGATATGATAAGTATAACTGCAAGAATAAAAATTGCAAATTTAATCGGATTTTCTTTTATAGCTTTGGTTGAGGGTCTTGGTAAGTTGTCATACTTTATTCTACTTACCATAATAAGTGATACGATTATACTTACAAGTGCAGCATCATATTCCGTACTGAATAATGCCCAGTATTGACCCGAACCGAAAAAAAGTATATAAGAGATAAGAGTTAATGCTCCTGCGGGAATTGGCATGCCTGTAAAATACTGTTTGTCCTCCAATGAGGTTAATTCAACATTAAAACGTGCAAGTCGGAAAACACCTGCCAGAGCCGGTAAGGATGCAAGTAAAATACCGAAAGGGTGAACATTTTTCAGACAGACTTCATAGAGTAAAAAAGAGGGAGCAATACCGAAACTGACGGCATCGCACAATGAATCGAGTTGCACGCCTAATGGAGATGCCGAGCGAGTGAGTCGTGCAACAAATCCATCCAAAGCGTCGAATATACCGGCAAACAATATATAAAAACCTGCTTCATTAAATTTTCCGTCCGCAGTCGCAATAATAGCACTGAATCCGCAGAAAACATTTGCAAGCGTAAATAAATTAGGTACTATAGAACGGGAAATCCTCATTCCTCTTCCTCGCTCTCATCAGCCGGTTCATTATTTTCTGAATGTTCATTCTCATCTTCACTAAATACAGGCGGTAAATAAGGCACTATTGCCAAAAGGAAATCAACCGCCTTTTCCAAATGTTCCATATCGCCTGAATTATCCAAAACAAAATCCGATTGATTTTTTACCCAACCCTGATCGGCTTGTTCTTTTATTCGCTCTTGAATATGCTCCTCACTCCAATCGGGATTACGCTCTCTAATTCTTTGCAGACGAGTTTCGAGCGGTGCAAAAACAGCAGTAATATAATCGAAAGCATCATCAAGCCCTGCTTCATATAATAATGCTATCTCAATAAAAATATGCTTCTCACCCTTCTCTTCCAAACCCTCCGCCAAGTCTAATATTTTGTCCAATGTTCGCGGATGAACTATTGCATTCAGGCGTTTTAATTTCTCTTTATTTTTTGAATTAAAGACAATTTCCGCTATTTGTTCTCTATTGAGTTCACCGCTTTTATGATAAACCCTATCACCGAATTCGACAAGTAGTTGCCAGCGTACATTCTCATCGTGCTCCATTACAAAACGTGCAACATCATCGGCTGAAATCACCGAATATCCGCGTTGTTTCAGAATATGAGCCGCAGAACTTTTACCGCTGCCTATTCCGCCTGTTATACCTATCAATACAGCCCTGTTTTCAACAGTATCCATTAACATTGTCCGTATTAATTAAGTGAATCGGAATTTCCTAACTTGACAAGTCGCTCCAAACGTTCCGGTTCCTCATGGGGTAACCAAACATTTTGTGAGAGTAGGGTATAGGCACGTTGAAAATAAGGTCGTGCCTCTTCGGCTCTTCCTAACTCATATAAACATTCGGCTACTTCTTCCGTATTAAAGCCATCTTCTCCCATATCTTCCTGCTTATGTATTTGAGCAATTTTTAATTGCGCCATCAATGCTTGTTCCGTTTTACCAAGTTTCCTTTTTGTTTTTGCAATTGACCAATCGGCAATCAGCTCTTGTTTGCGCAAATTCCTTTCGCTATACCAAATTTTATCGTTTTCAAAATAACCCAAAGCAATTTCATATTTCTCCATAGAGAAAAATGTCCACCCGATATTATTGTATAATGCGCCCAGCCAATTTTTCGGTTCTTTCTGTGGCGATTTTTCAGCATCTTCTACGGCTTTTATATTCCATGCAAGTGCCTTATCGGGTTCTTCAACAATTCCCAACATATGTGCGGCATCTACAGCATAATAATCTTCCTCCAATTCTGTTGCAAGATTATATGCTTGTTCAAATAATGGAATTGAACCTGACGTTTTCGATGAATTAAAAACTCTGCCACGCTCAAGTAAATATCGAACAAATGCTCTGTTCGGTTCGGAATTAATAATATGTTCGGCTTCGTCTAATACAGTATGAGCCTCATCAAATTTTCTTTGCAATCCCAATGAACGTGCATATTGAGTTAACACTTCCCCATAAAACAATGAATCGGCACTTTTATCTATTGTTTGTAATAAATCATAAAAACGTTCTTCCGACCCTTTGGGGTCTCCATAATTCCAGAGTGAATTTATATTTGGATATTCCATAGTATAGATGTATCGGGTGTATTAAATATTTGTATGATATTCTTTTCGTAAATACATTTCATGGTTTATCTGTTCTTCGGACTTTCGTAAATATCTTCAATAATAAACAATGGTCTTTGTTTCGACTCATCATGAATTCTTGCCAGATATTCACCGATTAGACCGAGAGATAATAATTGCGCCCCGCCAAGTAATAAAACAACAACCATAAGCGATGACCAACCTACTGCGGTTGAATGAGTAAATAATGCTAAATAGATAACATAAAGTGCATAGAGAAAACCCGTAACTGCAATAAATAAACCCAAATATGAAGCTATTCTTAATGGAATGGAAGAAAAGGACGTAATACCGTCAACGGCAAATTTTAACATTTTCGAAAGTGTATATTTCGTACTTCCGGCAAAACGTTCATGTCGTTCATATTCATATGCCGTCTGATTAAAACCAATCCATGAAATCATACCGCGAATAAAACGATGTTTTTCCGGCATAGAGTTTAACACATCTACAACTCGCCGTGACATTATACGAAAATCACCCGTATCGAGAGGTACATCTACATTTGTCAGTTTTTTTAATGTACGATAAAATAGTTTTGCCGTCCATAATTTGAAAAATGTTTCGCCTTCTCTCTTTTTTCTTTGGGCATACACTACATCGTACCCTTCTAACATTTTTGCATATAATTCCGGTATTGTCTCGGGTGGATCTTGCAAATCGCCGTCAATAACAACAACGGCATCACCACGTGCTGTTTCTATACCGGCAGTAATGGCTATCTGATGCCCGTGATTCCGCGATAAATTTATTACCCGCATTCCTTTAATAATGTAGCACATGGATTGCAAAATGGGTAATGAATTATCGCGAGAGCCATCATTAACATAGAGTATCTCTATGTCTTCGGCAATAATACCGAAACGTTCCTTAAACATAGGACGCAGGTTTTCCATTCTTTCCACCAAATGTGAAATTATGGCTTCTTCATTATAGACAGGAACAACGATTGATAATCTCATTCTTGATGTATCATTTATTAAGTAATTCCAATTTTTCTATTTCATCGCGTAATTCGGCGGCTCGTTCAAAATCCAATTCTGACGACGCATTCTTCATTTCCATCCTTAGCTGGTCAATTAAATCGCCTCTTTGCTCTTTACCCATATATTTTAACGCGGGCTCTGCAGCTTTACGAATTAAAGCTACCCGCAATTCTTCTTTCGTTTTTTCATGTTGTTTGGAAACATCGGCAATGGCAGTACCTTGTAAAATTTGTTCATGCGATTTGTAAACCGTTCTGGGGGTAATGCCATGTTCTGCATTATACGCTATTTGTACTTCACGTCGGCGTGTTGTCACATCAATAACAGCCGCCATTGAACGTGTTATCCTATCAGCATATAGTATCACCAAACCATCGGAATTACGTGCAGTTCTGCCGGAAACTTGCATAATGGAGCGTTCACTTCTTAAAAAACCCTCCTTATCGGCATCTAAAATAGCGACAAGAGATACCTCGGGCATATCTAAACCTTCACGTAATAGGTTAACTCCTACTAAAACATCAAACTCTCCTAGGCGTAAATCGCGAAGTATCTCAACTCTTTCCAAAGCGACAACCTCAGAATGGATATAGGCGACTTTGATATTCAGTTTTTTCAGATAATCGGCAAGATCTTCCGCCATACGTTTGGTAAGCGTTGTCACAAGTACACGTTCATTCTTTTCTGCTCTTATCCGTATCTCATGTATCAAATCGTCAATTTGATTTTTTACGGGTCTTACTTCCATTATGGGGTCTAATAATCCCGTCGGACGAATTACTTGTTCCACGACGACACCACCGCTTTGTTCCAGTTCAAAATCACCCGGAGTAGCTGAAACATAAATAACCTGATTGATCATTTTTTCTATTTCTTCAAACTTTTGCGGACGATTCTCCATAGCGGAAGGCAAACGGAAACCATGTTCCACAAGGGTCATTTTCCTTTTTTTATCGCCATTATACATAGCTCTTAGTTGTGGTATCGTTACGTGGCTTTCATCAATAACCAATAAATAATCTTCAGGAAAATAATCAAGCAAACAGGCGGGTCTTTCTCCCAGTTTTCTGCCGGATAAGTGCATCGAGTAATTTTCAACACCGGAACAATATCCTACTTCCTTCAACATATCCAAATCAAATAAGGTACGTTGCTCCAATCGTTGTGCCTCCAGTAATTTACCTTCGGCATGGAGAACGCGCAATCTTTCTCGTAACTCTTCACGAATAAGAATAAGGGCTTCGTTCAATTGCGTTTTGGTAGAAACAAATTGTCGTGCCGGATAAAGAGTCGCGGATTCCGCTTTTTCATTTTTCTTGCCGTCAACCGCCCAAATCCATGAAAGACCATCCACTTCGTCGCCGAAAAGTTCTATACGCAATGCTTGCGCTTCTTCAAATGCCGGCATTACATCTATGGTGTCTCCACGCACGCGAAAACAACCACGACCGAATTCAAAATCATTTCGAGTGTAAAACATATCGGCAAGTCGGGTTATTATTTCTTTTCGTGTAATCTTCATCCCGACCCTAAGAGTAAAAAGCATAGCTGCAAATGATTCTCTTGTGCCGATACCGTAAATACAACTTACCGATGCAATAACGATGGCATCACGCCTACCTTCCACCAATGAGCTTGTAGCTTTTAGTCGCAAACGATCAATCTCATCATTGATGGCAAAGTCCTTTTCGATAAAAGTATCGGAAGAGGGCACATATGCTTCCGGTTGATAATAATCGTAATAGCTTATAAAAAACTCAACGGAGTTTTGAGGGAAGAACTGTTTGAACTCCGCATAAAGTTGTGCCGCCAATGTTTTGTTGGGCGAAATAACGAGTGTAGGTTTTTGAACTTGTTCCACTACATTCGATATAGTGAAGGTTTTTCCACTACCCGTTACGCCGAGCAAGGTCTGATATCTATCGCCGCGATGTAAGCCCTCCACCAGTTCCGCTATGGCTTTGGGCTGATCGCCCGCAGGCTGATAATTGCTTTCAAGGTGAAATCTATGAGGCATATATCTACAATATCTCAAATAAAAAAGCGTTTACCAAAAGATAATTTTGGAAAAATAATTGACATAGCCCCCCATGTCACCGTAATTTTGTAATCTTTTTTCGGAGTGACAAGATTAGGTACCATTCGAAGAACGCCTTTGTCAAAAGCATATTCATGCTGCAAATTCCGAATTTGTTTTCATTTGATGAACAGTATATTACTCACAAATTTGCAGAAGGTCTGAAATGAAGCTTTCAGAATTTCGCTATACCGTTCCCAAGACGGCAGTTGCTAAATTTCCAGCCGATCCGCGCGATTCGGCAAACCTCATGGTACTAAACCGTGCTAACGGTGAAATCGAAGACATGAAATTCTCCGACATCATCAAATTTTTTAATAAAGGTGATTGCCTTGTTGTAAACGACACAAAGGTTTTTCCGGCAAGAGTGTTTGGTAAGAAAGAAAAAACGAATGCTCGAATTGAGGTGATGCTCCTACGTGAATTGAAAAAACAGGAACGCATTTGGGATGTTCTTGTTGAACCCGCAAGAAAAGTACGTATCGGAAACAAAATCTATTTTGATAATGGTAAGTTCTATTGCGAGGTTATAGATAATACGACCTCACGTGGCAGAACGGTACGTTTCAGCTATGATGGAGACTTATACAAAGTGATTGAAAGAATCGGGCAGATGCCCTTACCTGCTTACATCAAACGTGACCCTACCGAATTGGATAAGGAAACGTATCAATGTGTTTTTGCCAATCCGGAAAAAACTGCCTCGATTGCACCTCCATCTGCCGGCTTACATTTTACTAAAGATATGCTGCAAGCATTGCAAGATAAAGGAGTGCGTATTGCTAATCTTACAATGAATATCGGTCAGGGTGTTTTTGAAAGTATTGAAGTTGAGGATTTGACGAAACACCGTATGTACAGCGAATACTTTGAAATTACTCGCGAAGCATCCGAAATAGTGAATAAGTCCTTAAAAGCACGTAAAAATATCTATGCAACCGGATGCAGTGTGACAAGAGCATTGGAAACAAGCGTATTGACGACGAATGCGATTAAACCGAACAAAGGTTGGACTGATAAATTCATTTATCCTCCTTTTGACTTTAAGGTGACAAATCGTTTATTGACCAATTTTCATCCGCCGGCGACACCCTCATTACTCATGACCGCCGCTTTTGCGGGTAAAGACTTGATTTTGAAAGGGTATAAACGCGCAATGAAAGGTGATTATCGCATGTTTGCTTATGGCGATGCCATGCTAATTATATAATCACCGAGAGTGAAATATGATTGAAACGGATATATGTATTATAGGTGCAGGACCGGTAGGGCTGTTTGCGGTTTTTGAAGCGGGTTTATTGAAATTAAAATGTCATTTGGTTGATTATCTGCCGATTCCTGGCGGCCAATGCGCTGAAATTTATCCTAAAAAACCGATTTACGATATACCGGGTCACCCTTCTGTTTTAGCAGGCGACCTGATACATAATTTGATGGAACAGATTAAACCTTTTCACCCGACTTTCAGTTTGGGTGAAAGGGCTGAATCCATTGAAAAACAGGATGACGGCTCATTTATTGTTCATACATCACTCGGTACAATAATTAAAGCCCCCATTTTGTGCTTGGCAGCCGGCTTGGGATGTTTTGAACCCCGAAAACCCGAATTGGATAACTTATCTAAGTATGAGCAAAACGGTTTGGACTATATTGTTCGTGAACCCGAAACATTACGCGGTAAAAAAGTTGTAATAGCCGGCGGTGGCGATAGTGCGCTCGATTGGGCTTTAAATTTAGTCGATATAGTTTCCGAATTGACTTTAGTGCATAGAAGCGGAGAATTTCGCGCTGCGCCTGATTCGGTTGAAAAAGCATATTCTCTGGCAAATGCAGGTAAAATTCGAATAATTACAAACTCGAATATTTCCGAACTTCACGGAGAGAATGCTCTTGAAACAGTAACAATCAGTTCTAAAACGGGAGAATCCGAGTTAGTACAGTGTGATTTCTTTTTACCTTTATTTGGGCTTTCGCCCAAATTAGGACCAATTGCCGATTGGGGATTGGGTATAGAAAAGAATGCCGTAAAAGTAAATACGCGTGATTATAGTACCGATGTGCCGGGTATATATGCCATTGGTGATATTAATGAATATGAAGGTAAGTTAAAATTGATATTGTGCGGTTTCCATGAAGCTGCCCTTATGGCGCATTCCGCCTATAAACGATTAAACCCCGATAAACGCCTTGTTATGAAATACACGACCGTTACGGGCATTACCCCAATGGGTACATAACCACCAAATAAGGAATTAAAACGATGAGTGCTGAACAGTTGGAAAAACAGGTACGTTCTTTAATGAACACTATATGTGATATTCAGGCAGCTTCCTCCATACTGAATTGGGATCAGGAAACGTATATGCCTAATGGTGCAGCAGAAACAAGAGCGGAACAAATTTCATCATTGGATGCTTTAGCGCATCAATTTCTTACGGGCAATGATGCTGTAAAAGCAGTAGAACAAATTGAATTGTTGAACGGACAGAGTGAGCAGTTTCCTCTCTTGAAATTGTTTAAGGAAGACTTTGAAAAAGCGGTAAAAATACCTGAAGACCTTGTTCGTAAAACATCGAAAGCAACTGCATTAGCTCATGAAAGTTGGAAAAAAGCAAGGCAAGCTTCGGATTTTTCATTGTTCGAGCCATCATTACAAGAATTGGTTGATTTGAAAATTGAAGCGGCTGAATTACATGGTTATAAAGAAGACCGGTACGATGCTCTCCTGAATATCTTTGAGCCGGGAATGACGGTGAATCTGCTTACGCCTGTTTTCGACCGATTAAAAACAACTACGGTAGATTTCTTGCAAAGTATAGAATCAAAAAAAGATAGTGTTACGGATGAACCTATGTTACGCAATTATCCGCATGCCGGACAAATGGAACTTTCGGCTTTTATTGCGGAAAAAATGGGTTTTCGTTTTAATAATGGACGTATAGACCTAGCTGCACATCCGTTCTGTACTTCTTTTTCGCAATATGATGTACGACTTACAACACGTGTTAATGAAAATGACTTAGGTTCTTGTTTATATGGCGTAATACATGAAGCGGGACACGGTATGTATGAACAAGGATTTGCGCCTGATTTGGCTCGTACTTTCGGGGCTGATGGTGCATCAATGGGTATTCATGAATCGCAATCGCTTTTATGGGAGACGATTATTACCCGTTCGGAAGAATTTTGGCAATTTGCCTTACCACATTTGCAAAAACAATTTCCGGGCATAGCAGATAATAATACACCGCGAGACTTTTTTAAGGCGGCAAACACTGTGCGCCCCTCATTGATACGGGTGGATGCCGATGAAGTAACGTACAATATGCACATTGTACTCCGTTTTGAAATAGAGCAGATGATGATAAACGGTAAAATTGCGTTAAAGGATATACCTGAATTGTGGCGTGAGAAAATGAGAAGTTATCTTGGTGTTATCCCACCGAATGAGGCAAAAGGATGTTTGCAGGATATACATTGGTCATTTGGAGGTTTCGGGTATTTTCCGAGTTATACACTTGGCAAATTGTATGCCGCCATGTTATGGAAGGTAATACAAAAAGATATTCCGTCGATCAAAGAAAATATAGCTGTGGGTGACTTTACTGCATTATTGGAATGGTTAGGTAAAAACATACACCAATATGGCAGAACGCAAAAACCGAGCGAAATCATGACTCGCATTACAGGCGAGCCATTAAATGCCGATGACTTTATAGCCTATATCAATACCAAGTTTGCCGATGTGTATCGGTAAATTTGGGCAAAATGAGTGAAAATCGTATTTTTGCGATTCACTATGCCAATTTAGCTCAGCTGGTAGAGCAGCTCATTCGTAATGAGCAGGTCAACGGTTCAAGTCCGTTAATTGGCTCACTTAAAAGCCGATAAAACACAAATGGTTTTATCGGCTTTTTTTAATTATAGTGCCTTATACAATAATCACTATATTCAATATTGCTATTTTGGTACTAACATTAATGTTAATTCTTCCATTTGTATGAATCCGAGAATCTTAATTTGGTACGTGGTAGAAATTTGAAAGAGTTATTATGATAAATATTATCAATAGAATTGGATTCTTGAGTTCAGCTTTGAAAGAACTTTCACCTATAAGTACGGAGTTTCAGAGTACATTAGACTATAAATTTCGTCTTGAATTTAATTATAACTCCAATCACATGGAGGGTAATACCCTTACATATGGTGAGACAGAATTACTTCTGAAGTTTGACAAAACGGAAGGAAACCATACTCTACGAGAATACGAAGAAATGAAGGCACATGATGTTGCCTATCGGTTAATTAAAGAGTGGGCTGCCGATAGCAACAGACCATTAACCGAAATGGATATTAGAAACCTGAACGAAGTTATACTTGTAGAACCTTTTTGGAAAGAGGCATTAACACCTGATGGACAGAATACAAGACGACGTATTGAAATCGGTACGTATAAGAAATTTCCAAATTCTGTTCGGCAGAGTAATGGTGAAATGTTTGAATATGCTTCCGTTACCGATACCCCGATGCTTATGGAAAAGATGATGCAATGGTATCGTGAAGAAGAACAAAAGAACGAATTACATCCCGTAGCTTTAGCGGCCATACTACACCACAAGTTCGTTAGTATTCATCCTTTTGATGATGGCAATGGGAGAACTTCAAGATTATTAATGAATTATGTGTTATTGAAAAACAATCTGCCACCTATTGTTATTAAATCCTCTGATAAGAGAAAATATCTTGCAGCTTTAAATGCTGCCGATGTAGGGGATATTAATTCATTTATAAAATATATTGCAGAGCAGTTAGTATGGAGTTTGGAATTGAGTATTAAAGCAGCGAAAGGAGAAAGTATTGAGGAGCCGGATGATTTGGAAAAAGAGATTTCAATCTGGAAAAAGAACCATATAAGTAGTATTCCTACCCCCATTCACCGTAATGATCGTGAAGTTTATGAAATCTACACTCATGGAATTAAAGAACTATTTGAAGAATTTGAAAATAAATGTAAAAAAAATTTCTATGAATTGTTCGAAAAGGCAATTTGTTACACCTATATAAACAATAGTGGTCAAGAGGGTATCCATCGGCTGACTCATGAGATTGAAAAAATAAAAGTAGTGTCTGCCGATATTAATGAAATATATAGTTCGGTAAATACAAATGATACTTTCAAAATGATTCTTTTGGATATAAAATTAGATGAATGTAAATACAATCCAAATAATACTTTCTCCATCCTTGCGCGATTAAGGATAGATTTAAACCTGTATAACTACGAAGTGGGTGACGAGAACAAAAGTATACGAAAAATGTATGGAGAGTTTCTCAATGCAGATGAGAGGCGACAGATAATTGATGACAGAATTAAAGATATATTCACACAAATCAAAGAGAAATCAAAGGAAGGTAAAGCGGAGTAATTTTTACTCAACACAAATTAATAAACTCTGTGGGGTATTTAGTTGCTATAGGAAACGGTTCAAGTCCGTTAATTGGCTCACTTAAAAGCCGATAAAACACAAATGGTTTTATCGGCTTTTTAAAATACATAAACTGTATAAAAATCTGTTAGTATAGATAATGCGTTTTAACTCTTAAGTATTATCAATAAAGTGTACTTTATGTGTACTTTATTGTGTAAAAATATGCGATGAGCTGATATCTGTGTTTCAATAATCGCTGTTATGGTCAATTTCGTAAACATGGTTTGTATGAAAATATATTATCACACCGTCTGTTAAGTTTTCTAATTCAAAAGCATCGTTTCTTAATACGCCTTTAAACATGTTGTTGCCACACTCCAACACTTCAACCCACATTCTTTCAACATATCCGTCATTGTCCGTAAACAATAACTTTACAAAGTCCCCTTTTTTTACTTTTTCTATTTCTTCTCTCGTGGGTATTGGGTTATCATAAATGATCTGTGTGGCAGATAATTGAATATCTTCAAGTTCAAAACCGTCACGTTGAATAGTAGGGAATTTCTTATCGTTAGGAATCGGTTTGTAAACCTTTTTGTAACTATCTAAAATGGACTGCTCTTTTCTATTGTATTTTATCGATTTTCCAAAATATCTTGCATGCTTCTCATGTTCCTTTCTAAGGAAATAGAAAACAATAAGTCCGATAATTATTAATGAAATAATTTGTATAGTCATTCTTCAAAATAGTTTAGATTCGATTTCGGTAATAAGTTGGATGAAACATCTTCTATATACTCCATCCAACCTACTGAAATTTAAGTCGTTATTGTAAGAAAAAAATACACCGTAGGGTTGTGCTGTAGAATTCGTTATAAGATTAAATATAAAAGAACAATACTTGATAGAAAATTAGAAATCCATAATGAAGCGCATTTATTGATCTCTTTGACTACACGATTTCGGAATTGAAATTACTTAGCGACTTCATCATTTCGCCAGATTAAAAATCAAGACTTTCGCAATAAAGAAGAGACAATTCGTAAATGCTGCTAAAAATCACTCTTCATGCAAAGTCCGAATCCTTAAACAGGTTTTAATGAATTTCTGGGCTCTTTACAATAGTACGCTGATACACTCGATACTATATTTCTGTAAATCTATATATATACTCCCTGTTTCGTAGAAATTAGTGATTTGTTATTAAGGGTTTACAGATTATACTTATCATTAGTTTGTATTTACCAAAACCGCCACCACTTCTTTTGGTTACTTTCCGACTTTGTTGAAATGTTTTCACTTGTTGGTTCCAAGCGCAATTTCTCTGTCCATAATTTATATGTTTTTCCATGCGGTATTTCATGGTCGTCAATAGGATATGGTAATCTAAGTTTAGTCATAAAGTCAATTAACTGCCAATCTTCTTTTGTAAACTCGTCATCGGGATATGCTTTCGTACTTTCTTCTTCGTCTAAATCCCACAATACTAAATATTTCTCTATGTCTTCAGATCTAATGTAGGAAACATATTTGGTTACAATAGAAGGATTCCCTTTCCATCTTTCAAATTCTTCGTCAGTAATGTTTTCGTCCCAATAGTCGGGTATTGGATTAAATTGGTCGACTACTCTTCCATTGTTGTAGAGCAGATACATCCATAAATCGCCATCGTGGATATGTAATGAAAAGGTGGTTGCATTTAATTCTCTCGAAATAAATTCTGAAGAATCGTCCCATTCTGTGTAACCATCCGGATAAAGAATTGTTGTATTTCCATTAGCTTCGTCGAGAATGCAACAATTAACATTATTGGAATTTAGAGTATTGTCTTGTTCGATTCCACCACCAACTGACATAACATAGTTTGCCAAACTGGCGAGGACTTCGTCCTTGGATCTACCAATTATACCTGATAATGCTAAAAAAGTTCCCATTGTTTATATTTTAAAATTATTATGGTGTGAACTTGCTTCATGCAGTAACGATCGTAAATCGGAATTGGATCGTCGTTTGTTCTTGTCGCAAAATTTGCCCCTACAAAACTACAATCAACAATAAAACTAATACCCAAACGAACTTCAGAATACCATATTGTATTGAACAGAAAACATCTATCATTGTAAAAATCCATTGAGTCATTTGCAATGTTTACAAAAGCCGGGAAACAATACGCCTCCTTATTACTGCGGATCGTTTGAGAACATATAGGACAGGACGTTTTTCCTACAAACAACAAAGCCATAGAATTACCATTACGTATTAGCTTCCCAAAACGAGACATCCTTCAAAATAGTTTAGATTCGATTTTAGTAATGAGTTGGCTGAAACATCTTTTATACACTCCATCCAACCTACTGAAATTTAAGTTGTTATTATGAGAAACAAAATACACCGTAGGGTTGTGCTGTAGAATTCGTTATAAGATTAAATATAAAAGAACAATACTTGATAGAAAATTAGAAATCCATAATGAAGCGCATTCATTGATCTCTTTGACTACACGATTTCGGAATTGAAATTAGTTCACGACTTCATCATTTCGCCTGATTAAAAATCAAGACTTTCGCAATAAAGAAGAGACAATTCGTAAATGTTGCTAAAAGGTACTCTTCACGGAAGTCCGAATCCCTAAACATGTTCTAATATTTAATCACTTTATTCCATTGACTTTCGCCTGTTATTGTATCGGTAAAAGTCAAGAAATATAAACCCGAAGCTAAATGTCTTAAATCAATTTTGTTCATGCTCTCCGAAAGCGGAATTAGTTCTTGATAGCCATCAATAGCTGACATCATGACAAGTCTGTAGTCATTCGTGTTCCCCGTTACAAAGACATAATCATGCGTTATATTCGGCGATACCGATATACCCGCCGATGTCATTTGTTCATTTATGCCTGATATTGCCGATTTGACAACAATATCAAATTCATCTATTGCCAACCCGCCATTTTTATCTAATGCCATTATATATACCGTCGTTTTTCCTTCATCACCACCGTATAGCATGAGCTTCTGATTATTTATGGTAGCTTTTA
The DNA here is from genome assembly GCA_022844575.1 of bacterium. Lineage (GTDB taxonomy): Bacteria > Bacteroidota > Ignavibacteria > Kapaibacteriales > UBA961 > UBA2353. The sequence continues at coordinate 7,087 of JALHLL010000003.1, read as the reverse complement.
TAAGGGTTGTATCTTTACTTGTTACAAAGTGAAGCAACGAGTCGCCCTTTATATCTGTAAATACCTCGTCTAAATTGATGGTATAAGTTCCGAATCCCTTTGCGAATTGCAAATCTTGTACAGCTTTTATTACTTGCGGCGATTCATCGGTCAATAGTCTTTTCGGTTTCCAATAATAATAGTTTAAGTATTTGAAGCCCAGATTATATAAACCACATTCGGAATTAATAAGAATCAATTGAAGTTTTTCATTCGGAGTTGTACTATTACTCGTATGAATTAAGGATTCATCATTGACATCTTTTATGAGTTGCCACTGATCGCCGGCGTCATTTTTCCAGACGATTTCCCCTTGACTTTTCAACAGACTACCCGTATTACTTGCATCGTTATTTGGCACTCGAGTATAATTACCCAATGCTAATTCCATTGGGGTGGATTGCCGCATCAAACCAAATCTTTTTTTATAGATACCGCCACCGAATTTTAGCGAAATAACTCCCGGGTACACATCACCTTCAACCGACTTATACAGTTCCAAAAAGAAATCCTGCCCCGGATAGGGACAATCGGCACCTGTTTTCAATCTACCTTCTGTAAAACTTGGCATTACCTGCCATTGTACATTGGCTTTATTTCTCCAGAAATATTTGTCACTTTCTTTAAGGATATTACCTTCATGCCAGTTGTTCTGTATATCATCGAGTGAATATGAGCCAATCAGCTCATCAATACTAAGCTGCGCAAACTCCGCCTGCTGAGTATTTTCAACTCTGGTAATCAGTTTATTGGATAATGGTTCGCATTGTACTTGTAGTCGCTTGTGTAATGTTTCGGTATAATAGTCGGTTTCAAACTGTCCCACAAAGTCCGATGCCCAAAATTTGCGGTCAAACCAATCATGACCGTTTACCTCTAATTTCAATTCCGGATATATGCGATACAAATGATGAAAGAATTCATGTTGCAGCCATTGCGGCAGATAAATTCTTCTTTCAATATCGGTGTAGATACCTTTACCAAGGTGAGCAGGTTTGCGTGTTACCCATTTGTCATCGGCAATAAATACGGGACCACCTTTGCTATCACCGCCCATGCCGCCGGTAATAAATGACTCATCGTCAAATACAGGTAAATCAGGAACATGGGACGGATAGCTTATTAGAAACCAATCAGTACTATCCTTTGCCTCCTTTGTGAGTGCATTCAATACCAATCCATAATCGCCGGAGGCGACATATGGTTTTTTTGTTGATACACTTACCGGCAGACACAATGTATCAAGCTCAATAAATCCCAGTTGTACATCGAGCGCACCATTGGTTATTGCTTTCACATACTTGATAAACAATTCCAAGGATTGCCGTACAATGCGATAGTCATTCTGTTTTACCTTAGGGTCTAATGTATGCGTAACAAGTTTTCCGGTACCATTTTCCAATTCAGTTTTTGTTGTGGGTTGAATACCTTTTGAGCAGCCGACCAGCACAATATTCATGTTCACCTTTTTTACCTT
>JALHLL010000003.1:0-5561 GCA_022844575.1 bacterium | reverse complement strand
TGGGCTTTAATCCATAGGCAACAATATCCTGCATCATCCGCAAGCCATAATAACCATGAGGTGTTCCGACATTCGCACCCTGAGGTGCATTCCATACTTGCCACCAGATATTATCGCCGACAGGATATGTTTTGTATAAATTATCAATCAAGTTTTGTGCTTGGCTATAGTTCCCCGCATTGATAGCATCTTCCGCGTGAATAAAGGTTGTTAAAGCCTTTATTGAGTGTTCGCTAAAGGAACTTTTCCCGCCATAACATTCAAAAAATTGCTCTAAGGTTGCCGCTTCGCAATCGCCTTGTGCCTTCGCAACAAAAGAAAAGAAAACAAGAAGAAGAGCTTGCAGAGTAAGAACTCTAAACGGATTTCGAATTTTCATATGGCAATGGAAAAAGTTGCTAAACTTGTTTGATGTCCGTACACCATAATGCTCTTAAAGCCAATGGAATTGTACCCCTGGGTAGAGAGTATTGTTGTACACTCTTTATACCGCAATATATCGAATCTTGTCGAGCTATTTATGACATAACCCCTATAATGCTATGAATTACGGATGTTTGGCAAGATGTAACTTAAAAATACTCGCTTGTCTAAATTCATGCGGTCAAGTTTTCCTGCCCCGTTCTAAAAAAGATTGAGTCGTGTGCGCAACCACGTTTTCAATTACATAGTGGTTCGATTAAAAAGATAAAGTGATATTAATGGAAGTAAAGAAAAACGGATTTCAATTTCATGGTGATTCGATTAGAAGACAATAATACAGCCACCCCGTGCAAGCATATGACGGGAAATTTTATATTCCAAACCGTTTACTAAATAAAATGTCAAAGTACATTCTGAAGGTTACACGGTATTATTGATGTTCATAATCATATGACTGTAATTGCTCAATAATATCGTTTTCCGCTTGTTGCAAAGCATTTGCTGTGCCTGCGGCATCAACTATATAACCGTCGCATGGTAATGTTACATATATATTTGCTCCGGCAGTATCATCAATTATCGGTTCGGCACGAGGTTTATCACTATCATTTTTAAGTTTTGCTCTTATAGCGGCTGCTATGATATTGGCATTATTACTTATAGCAATGGCAAGGGTTTCCATTAAGGAAAAAGTTCTTGCCTGATTGCTTGTTATACGCCAATTTATTATACCATGTGCAATAGCCGGAATTATTTTATCCCGCATTTCCTTCGGTGCTATTAAACATTTACCGAATACATTTTGTCTCTCAACCCATCCTGCATTTTTTAGTTTCTCTATCGTTTCATTATGTACTTCCGGTTCATGTTGATTTGTAGATACGGAAAACAATGTACGTTTATCAATAGCAATATCATAGATAAATAATCCCTCAGCCCTTACCAAATCGGGAATCCAATTCCTTCTGCCAAGCGTTCTTTTATTTTTTTGTAAATATTCATCAACTTCATCCGGCTGTAATATATGTCCTTCGGCATCACGTATATTTACGGGGTGCAAATCGGGATTATTGCTTCTATCGAATGTTGCATTTTCTTTTGTAGTGCCTGCTAATAGGGGGTGTAAAGGGCGCATAGCCGAAATGGAAAGGGGGCTACGTCTTTTTAATGCTATTTCTCCTGTTGTGGCGCGCATCCATCCGCCTAATAATTGGTCAATATAGGTAGGGTCGCATGGTGACCATGGTTCCGCATTACCCAAATTATCTTTTTTATCAAGTTTATAATTAAATGTTGTGGGGGCGGCTTGTACATCCAAAAAAGTTAGAATTCCCTCCATAGCCGAACGTTTTACCTGCTGTCCGCTTGAATAGGGCAGCATACGTCCGAATTGTGAGTTATAGTATTTTTTCTGCTCTTCCTGTACGCAAAACACCGTATGTTCGGCATGACGTAACGCCCTTATATATACAAATGGTTCCATCATTTTTCTTTCTATAAAATTATTAAATATGTATTAATCAAGTAAATTTTCAGGTAATGCATATTTAAAACGAATAAGGGTAATAAAGTAGGGCACATTATCAGCAGGAATATGTAGATGTACCGTATCAACAATGTGGTTCAATTCTTCAGATAAACTTTGGTCTTTTTGTATCAATTCTGCAAGAGATGCGATTAACTCTTTTTTTGTTTTAGCATTTATAACACTGTCAATCTCATTGGTACGTGTCCTTCTTGATTGTTTATCTTCTGAAACATACTTCTGTAATGCCTTTGCCGCTTTTATGGCAAGTTCAAGAAATTCTTTGTTGTTTAACATAGCAAGTATCCACGTATAATATATCTGATAAATTATTCTGTTTTTTTCAAATTCTTTTACTGTTGGTAGCTTTGTTCCACCCGGCATATATTGTTTCAAATCTTTCGGCTCAAGCTGGCGTAAACCAATAGTTCCATGTTCGCATACACGTGCAAATCCTTCGGCAGTTTCATATTGTTCCGTAAAATCCTGATCATTGATTCCACTTTCGAAAAATAAGGCCATATATATATCCGACAATATATGTACTTCCGGTAAAAGCAATCGTATAAAACCTATTGTCGTATTTGTTTGGCTAAATTGATACACATAGGCATTAAGTGCTGAATTTTCGAATTTTTTAGAGAGTATAAACATAAGAATAACCCACGATGGTCTTTCCATAAGGTTAATGCCGTTGTTTACAGCTATTCTTATAGATGCTTCCGGCATAGTAGGGTTATAAGAGTGAGATAATCTTCTTGTTAACCACAAACCGTTCCATGTTTCAATTTTATTATTTATGCCTTCGGTCTGATTGGTGAATTTTCGGTATAATTGCCAACCCTCATATAAAAGCCATAAAATTTCTTCATTATCAAGTAATATATTTTGCCCGCCGCCTACACCTATACCCAATCCCGCACCTATCCACGATGAATATGCCTCTTCTTCTTCAATCGGCAGTTTTATGTTCGTAATCTGTCCCGATGTAGTACCCATATCATCCGATGAGCCGTAGCCGAGTGCAAAACTCATATCCGGCAATAAAGCCGATGAATTCATATATGCCTTCACTTTATTTCCAATTTCCGTTTTAGCACTTTGCCTTGCTTGAGGGTCATGCGTTTTTTTTGAAACAAGTAATTGAAAAATGGGTGTATTCCCAGGACTTTGCAATAGTTTGACATCATCAAAGAATAAAGGAAAATATATCTGGTCAAAAAATTGTTTTGCCGTTAATGTATTATCAGTTTTTTTATTATAAAGATCAACAAAACGTTTACCTATATGTGATGTGTACATATTTCCTTTCCTTATACATAAGTTTACTCTATTACCATTGATTGTAAGCTGCTCTGCTCAGAATAGTGATCATCGGTTACAATTATTTGATGATAACCATATTCAAGGGTTCCGAGAATATGTTTATTTTTTTATTATACATATAAGTTCTCGGATAGGGGGATAGAGCAAAGCACTTCCGGTATTTTTAGCCCTTATTCTAAAAGTTGTTACATCTGATGCACGGAATAGTGTGTCCGTTTTCATTTCGGTTTTATTATCTAAGGCGGAAGCCAAATGATAGGCAGCAATCATTATACCTTTTCTTTTCGATATACCGTAACGTTCGGAAATAATAGTATTTGTACAATAATTAAGAGCATAGTTAAATGCTCCTTGTGCTTCATCCGATGAAATCTCCGTACAAGAATGTCTTACCTTATTAAGAATATCAATTGCATTTGGCATCCATTCATTCCACTTGGCGGCATGTCGATTAAAAACCTTTGTTTTACTATTAAGACTGCGCAGGAAAACCAAACCTTTATCGCCATATTCCTTGTTTTTTGCCCATAGATTACTCATATACTTCCGAATCCTTATAGATAGGATTGCCTACTATATGAAGCCGACCATACATTTGTTCTTGTTTATTATCCTTTTGTACATAACGATTATAACCCACAAGAAAAGAATCTTCCGATTGCCCGAATAATAATTCAAAACCATGATACACTTCGTTTTCTGGATTATCGAATTCTTCTTCACTGCATTCTTTAATTTGCCAATCGGGTAATAAAATATCTTCATTACGGCATAAACAAATATGTTGGGTACATGCTTTTTCCGCATATTCCATTACTGAAAATGCAAGGAATACTATAGGCGAAAGCAGTATTCCGCGTGTGAGAATTGAGCGCGGTCTTGAAAAACTGACTGTCTGTGTTGTTTTATTATATTTCTGCTGAATTGCGCGTGGTTGGATTTGCTCTTGTTGTTTATCAATACCCATAGAGCGTAAACGATGACGCACAATTCTGCCTGCAATACCTTTATGTGATAATAATTCGGGAAATAGTTTTTTTTCGATTCCTTCGATAATAGAGGGGGTAAGAAACTGCTGGGAAAATGTTTCCGAATCGCGAATTGCCGTCCATGGTTTAATAAATCCGAAAGGTCCTGAATATTGTACTATATAGAGCATAAAGGATTCATATTGGAATGTGAATAATTATAATACGGCTCCGAATCCCGTACCTGTGGAATGTCCTAAACCGACTGACCAGGCAAAGGCAAGAGTTTCCGGTGTACCTTCGGCAATGACAGGACAAAAACTCGCTCGGTTTTTTACACCTTTTATATCCACAAGTTTTGTTTTTGCATTACTATATTCGGTATCGAAACGCAAACTGATTTCCGGCTCTAATCCTGCTCTAATCAATTTGGATTTCATAGCCGAGGTCATAATATCATTGGCTTCGGGTTCATTAAATATGATATGGCGTACTTTACCATCATAGGTATGCTTCAGCAGAATAGGACTTTGTAAAAGTAAACGCTCCTTTGAGCCGAAGGGTGGGGTATCCAGTATTATAACATCGCTTACCGTCATGCCAAAGGCAATATCCTTATCTTTCACTATCCCGACAAGAAACTCCTTTGCCAAGTCATCATCGTAAAAAGAAACATCCCACAAAGCACCGCTCGGAAATACCAACTCATTATTGACCATGATGCCGCCACGTAACCATGAAAGCGAATAGAGCGAAATATCATCATGGATGGTATTATTTGGCAAATGCCTATGAAATGAACGTACAAGTTCATGCTGATAGGCAAAGGGGAGTGCGTTTCTTGGGGTAAATAAAGTTAAGTGAAGTCTCATATCTATAACAAAGTCTCAGAACATTAACACATTACAACAATCGCGATTCAAAAATTCAAAATTACGACCGCTTTTTCCGAATCCGTTACTCTATAAGTACTATATCTTTTGACTTTTTTTCATTCAAAAGTGTGAAAAATGGGGTATTTTGGGCAGTTTTGACAACATCCTTCCTAAATGGTGAATAATAACCATTGTTGTCCCGCTTAGAGTGGGTATATTCGAAAATTAAAAGCGGCGAATAATAACCAATTAAAAACAGGGGGCATCCGTATGTTTGCTAAGTCAAAAGTATTTGTAATATTGTGCTTGAGTTCTGTTACTCTTGTATGTTTTTCATTGAGTTATATTATGGGGCGTTCTAAAAATTGATAATTTTGAAAAAGAAAACCAAGTATAATTGTGTTAACGTTGATATTCTTTAAAAAAGAAACAGGTATAGTATAC
>JALHLL010000002.1:33567-48506 GCA_022844575.1 bacterium | reverse complement strand
GAAGGAGGAATATCCTCTTCCGTCAGATGCCTTCGCCTTCCGACTTTAATAACCGGACTTATTTGCCCGAATAAAATTCTGTTAAAAAATGGTAAACGCATTGTAATTCTCTGTAATGTAATGGCAATAGAATATCCTGCCGCCCGAAAAAATACGGCAGTAATAATAAATAAAAAAGACTTTTTGTACTATAATGCAAAAAACACGCAAGGGATAATATGCCGCCCTAACGCATTAGCAGATGCGTTGGGTTCAAACCCGTCGTTAGATTATTATTTGAGAAAAGAAAGCGTTGATACCGTGTAGCGACGATCGAGAAAATGAGGCGCGATAATGAGGGAACTGAGGAGGAAATTATCTCATTTTATCGTCGTAAACTACCGTAAGCTTCGCTTTGCTTTTTTACATCAGTGGATATGCTCATCGAACTCTCCTTTGTAATTTGGGATTTATGATATGAACCGCTTTTGGCAAGCCGTTAACACGGGAGCCGCCGGACGAATCTGTTAATTCTTGTTAAACATAAAAAGTATCTTTGTTTATGTAATTACACATTGTCAAGAAAATTAAACACTTTTTCTTGAATTGCTTTAAATTTTACAACTCTGACACTATTTTTTATCTATTCCGTATATGGTAATAAATTCATGCCAAAATCTAATAAACAAAGTGAAAAACACTCTCGTCCATATAATTTCCGTTGTATGAGCACATCCCGAAATTCAGATATATAGTAACCCATTGAACTAATCATTATTGAGAATTGTTTTGTAAGGGTGAAAAATAGCAGGATATTAGAGAGATGATAAACGGAATGTAATCATGATAACGTCAATCAATCATAAAAACAGAGCTATTATGAAAAAAACACTTCTTGCATTTATTATTATTATTGCCACCGCTGTTTCGGGCGGGCTATATGTACAAGGTAAATTACATGACAAATCGGAGAAAAAACTTATTACGAAAGAAATTTCGAATACCTTAAACGAAACGGAAGTATTTCGAGATGGCGATATAATCTTTCAGAAGTCTTTGTCTAGGCAGTGTAAGGCAGTCCAGATAGCTACAAACTCACCTTATTCGCATTGTGGTATTATTTATAATAACGATGGCGAATTGTTTGTTTTTGAAGCTATTCAGCCCGTAAAAATCACTCCCTTTGACGAATGGATAGCTCGGGGCGAAAAAGAGCATTATGTGGTAAAACGATTAAAGAATGCGGAGCAAATACTTACACAAGATGTGATTGAAAGAATGCGTAAAGAGGGGAATCAAATGATGGACAAAAACTATGATATTACCTTTGAGTGGAGTGATGATAAAATATACTGTTCGGAGCTTGTGTGGAAATTGTATAAACGTGCAGCCGGTATTGAGGTCGGGAAATTGGAAAAACTGGGTGACTTTAATCTATCCGACAAAACAGTGCAAACGATTATAAAAGAACGGTATGGCAATAATGTACCGCTCAATGAAACGGTAATTTCACCTAAGTCTATTTTTGACAGTGAGCTTCTATTGACTGTTGTAACAAAATAAAAAGCGTAGTTTGTTACAGTAAGGTTTTCAGGAAATTCACAGAGTATTATCTCCAAATTATAGGCTGGGGAGGAGGGATTGACCTATAATATGTCATAAAAAAACAGTATACCTATTGCTATTTGGGTAAGATTGTTAGCGTGGTTTCGTAATTCCTATTAAAACACCCAAGTTCCCCTCCTTTTGCATAATATTCTTTTCAGAGTAATATACTCTTGAAACGAAACCATCAAGATATAAGGCATTGATACAACCTAATTGCTTGAAGTACTGAGCAAAGTTATATAGGTTGATTGTTTTTTTTGATATACAGAAAACAATATTCCCATTCGGTAAAATGCCTACGCCATTCCTGATATAATAGTTGTCAGAGTTTTTATTGAAAATAGGATTGACTGTACCGTTAATAACAAGCATAGGCCCTGATTGCGTAGCATATTGAACATCTTTATACAAATAAACTGAATCGGTTTCGCAAACTACGCCCTTATTACCAGGAAGAATCATAAAAACACCATTTGGCTTTAAATAAAAATTACCCCTGCCGGAATCGGTATTGATACCATGGATGACTTTGTAGTTTTCTATATATAATCCTAAGGGTGAATAATCAGTTTGGAACATTCCACCATTCATGGCAAATATGAGATCTTCCGATTTGGATTGGGTGTAATGGCGCAGATTATCAAGATTATTGATTGTTTTTCCTTCATCATCTTTCCAATACATTAGTACCGTTTCTTTTGTGGGGTCAACTATTCTTGATATAAAAATATCATCGGTGTCGGTGGTACAACCACATAGACAAAAACACAAAAAAAGTGCCGTGCCTATAGTGTAAACAAGGTTTTTGATACGAAACATATTTTCTCTTACCGATAATCAGATAGAAAATCTCAACAACCATAATCATACCATACAGTATGTGATACTTTCCAATAAAAAAAGTTCTTGACTCTTACCCTACGTGATAGTGTAATTTCGCATTTGTACACCAAACAAGAAAAAACAATGGATGAAGAACAAAATTTTTCCGTAAGGCAAGTTGCCGAAATGACCGGCATTACAATCAGAGCATTGCATATATATGATGAGATGGATTTGTTAAAGCCGCTCATGCGAACCGAAGCGGGATATCGGCGTTACGGAAAGGCGGAGCTATTGCGTTTGCAACAGATTTTGTTTTATAAAGAATTGGATATTCCACTCGCGGAAATTAAATCAATACTTGATAATCCGAATTTTGATATTATGGAGGCATTAAGGAAACACTATAAAGCACTTGAGGAAAAGAAAAATCGAATAGAGCAACTTCTAAAAACAATTAACCAAACATTAAAAACAATAGAAGGAGAAATTCCAATGAAGTATGAAGAGCTATACAAAGGGTTCGATAAAGCCATTGCTGAAGAGTACAGGCATGAAGCAATGGAAAAATATGGAACTGAAGCAGTAGAAAAATCCGAGAATTATTTAGTCAGCTTGCCAAAAGTAAATTTTGAGGAATTGCAAAAGCAGATGTCATTAACCCTGTAAGAACTCTATGAACAAAGGAATAATAATCCCGAACATACGCAAGTACAAACATTAATAGCAAAATATTACGGGATTATACGCCAATTTTGGGGAACACATAATAATGCCGATACACAGGCGGATCAATTTGCAGGTTTAGGACAATTATATGTAGATGATAAACGCTTTAAACTTATAAACGGAGAATACAATGAAGAGTTCGTAGTTTTTTTAAGCAAAACCATGAAATATTTTGCGGAACATTCATTGTAGCCCAAGAAAAATAAAGAAGGCAGCCAAAAGCCGCCTTCTTTCATAATAAATTATATCGTGTCGAATCGGGTATAAGGTCTTAAAACCTCCGGTACGGAAATATGCCCATCTTCCGTTTGATAATGCTCTAAAATTGCTACCATTAAACGTGATGTAGCTAAACCGCTACCATTTAAGGTATGTACAAATTCCGGTTTGCCATTGACTCCCTTAAAGCGAATATTTGCACGACGTGCTTGGAAATTCTCGAAATTGGAGCAGCTGGATACTTCCAACCATTTTTGTTCACATGGTGACCATGCTTCCAAATCATAGGTTTTTGCACTGCCAAAGCCCGTATCACCATCACAAAGTAAAAGCACCCTGTACGGTATATGTAATGCCTGTAAAATATCCTCTACATCAACGACCAAACTTTCCAATTCATCATAAGAATTTTCGGGTTTTGAGAATTTTACTAACTCCACTTTATTAAATTCATGTACACGCAAAAATCCGCGCGTATCTTTTCCATAACTGCCCGCCTCGCGACGGAAGCATGCAGAATAACCGCAAAGTTTTTTTGTAAGAGATTCGGCAGGAAGCATTTCATCACGGTGAAAGTTTGTGATAGGTACTTCCGCCGTAGGGATTAAATACAGTTCGTCCTTTTCACAGGTATATAAATCTTCTTCCATTTTTGGTAATTGACCCGTGCCGCGTAGTGAAGCGGCATTGACCATAAAAGGTGGAAAAATTTCCGAATAGCCGTGTTTTTCCAAATGGAGATCGAGCATAAAATTGATAAGTGCGCGTTCCAATGTTGCGCCTTTGCCTACATAAAAACCGAAACCGCTGCCCGTTACTTTAGCTCCGCGTTCAAAATCGAGTATGCTGAGTAGTTTACCTATCTCCACATGATTTTTACGAAAGCCCTGTTCGCCGCATTCTCCTTTACGTCGTACTTCGACGTTACCGGAAGCATCTTCTCCATTGGGTACGGATGAATGAAGCATATTCGGTAAGCGCATAAGCTGCTCTTCCAAATTTTGCTCAATGGTTCTGAGCGAATCATCATGCTCTTTTATCGTATCGGAAACAATGCGCATCTCTTCGATAAGCGCGGTTGCATCTTCTCCGTTTTTTTTAAGTTTAGCTATTTCTTGGGTTACAACGTTACGGCGGTTCTTGAGCGTTTCCGTTTCGCCGATAAGGGTACGCCTTTGCTGATCGAGTTCGAGAATGGCATCCACATCGCCGCGCTCATGCTTATTAGTGGTATTTGCACGAACGGCATCGGGGTTTTCGCGTATGAATTTAATATCTAACATAGTAGCTAAATTGGGGTGTAGAATGTAAAATTTTATGCAAAACTACGGAAAATCACGTTTGACTACGGAAAGCCAAACAGTATGAAAAAAATGTTGTTACAATTATTCATACATAATGTAGAGATATTATACGTCATTGTTATTGGTAGAGTACAAGGCAATACTACCTGAAAGAAGTTACCAAACTGATTGAATACTGTAAATTTGTGAATGAAATACAGCAAGTTGTTTTCAATCCTCCAAAAGGATGGTTGGTATAAAGTTAGGCAGTCCGGTAGTCATGTAATATTAAAGCATGACACAAAAAAAGGAAGTTTAACTGTACCGAATCACACAAGTAAAGAAGTACCGAAAGGTACATTAAGTACAATTCTGAAACAAGCCGATATACGGAGTACTGAACGATGAAAAAGCCCAAGATAAGAATGAAGATACTAAAAGAAAAAAAAGGGTATGGAGCGCATTGCACAGTGCATAATAGATTTATTGCAACGGGTGCAGATACCTTTGAAGAATTGAAAACAATGATTGTTGATGCCGTAAACCTGACTTTTGAGGAAGAGAATTTTGTGTATTCTATTGATGAAATAGAATTTGTATATGATTTGGAGAGTTTTTTTGCGTTCTATCAGGTTATAAATACCGAAACCCTTTCTCATAGAATCGGAATGAAAACTACTTTGCTTGATGAGTATATAAGCGGAACGAAAAAGCCATCCGAAACCCAAACACGCCGCATTCTTAAAGGTATCGAACAGATAGGAACGGAACTCTCGGAAGCACGTTTTTTGTTAATATGACTTAGTCATACCACTACAGATTGTAATGTAAGATTTAGTAAATGAAAAATGTATTTGAACGCAAAATCTATAGAAAAACTTAGAGAATTGATAAACGGTGAACCAACGTATCGTTCAGGTCCTGAGCTTGTCAAGTTTTTTAATGATTTGGGATTTTCTGATTCTTATGGTCAGGGTTTCCCATCACGTGCTCAGTATACAGATGAAAAGTTAAGTGTAATGAATGATAGTGGAGATATTAAAGACTGTGTAATCAAGCTATTTAATCCGATTGATTATATCGAAAAAAAGAAATTGCTTGATATACTAATCGCTGATTTTAATGAATATTTATTGTTTGATGGTTACCAAATAGTTAAGGACAGGATATCTGTGTCTGTTCAAGAAATAGATGAAAACACAGTGCCTGTTGAAGAAGATAGAACTCAGAAATTTATAAAGGATAATTCATCGAGAATAACTGTTGATGGCTTAAACTTGGAACTTAATATTCTTGAAGTCTTGAACTCACGTTTTGAAGAGGTTGAGAAATGCCGTATTGCAGGTGCTTCACTGTCAATTATATTTCTAGTTGGGAGTATCCTTGAAGGATTGTTGTTAGCCACAGCCCAAAAGTATCCCCAGATTTTCAACAAATCTACTTCAGCACCTAAAGATAGTATCGGAAAGACAAAACCATTTCAAGATTGGACACTAGCAAATTTCATTGATGTAGCAAGTCAAATAGGCTTACTTGATATACATATTAAGAGTTTTAGTCATGTTGTACGAGATTTCAGAAACTATATTCATCCTAACGAACAATTGAAAACGAACTTGAAACCTAGTATCGAAACTGCTGATGTTTGTTATGCAGTACTCAACGCAGTTGTATCCCAACTGCAAGCTAATATGGAAACAATTTCTTGATTTTGATAAGTTCAAGATTCATCAATAAAACCTTTAAATCATCCGCCACATTTTCCTTTCAGCCCTCTAATCCTAATAAACACGGTATTTTTGTAATCTTTTTTATTATATCAAGTACGGAAAGTATATTCAATGGCAATAGCATGTGGTATAGTAGGTTTGCCTAATGTGGGCAAATCAACTCTTTTTAATGCGCTCACCTCCAATCAAGCGGAAGCATCTAATTATCCTTTTTGTACAATAGACCCGAATGTAGGAATTGTGAATGTTCCCGATCCGCGTTTGAAAAAATTATCAATCGGCTATGCTACCGATAGAGAAGTACCTGCTGCGGTGGAATTTGTGGATATAGCCGGATTGGTAAAAGGTGCTTCGAAGGGTGAAGGTCTCGGCAATCAGTTTCTGGGCAATATTCGCGCTTGTGATGCCGTAGCCCATGTGGTACGTTGTTTTAGTGATGACAATGTAATACATGTACATGGCGATGTGAACCCTTTGCATGATATTGGTATTATTGATACGGAACTGATTCTGAAAGATGTGGAAACCGTGGAAAAGCGTATTGATACTTTGCAAAAGAAAGTACGTGCGAATGATAAGGAAGCAAAAGAGGATACCGATATTCTTACCGAGCTGCGTGATCACTTGAATAGTGGGAAAACCGCACGTTTATTTGCCCGTGATGAACGTGGCGAATTGGCTATTAAGGAATGTTATTTATTAACGGACAAACCGCTTATGTATATTGCCAATACCGATGAACTGGGCGTAAAGAACGGTAATAAGTATATTGAAGCCGTGAAGGCACATGCTGCTACGGAAGATGCTTTGGTGGTGGTTATATGCGCAAAAATAGAAGCTGAGATTGCACAGCTCGATAGCGAAGATCGCGAACTGTTTTTAGCGGACTTGGGTATGGAAGAACCGGGTTTAGATAGAGTAATTCGCGAAGGGTATAATCTATTAGGTTTGCAAACCTATTTTACAGCAGGCAAAAAAGAAACTCGTGCTTGGACGGTAAAAAAAGGAGCAACTGCTCCGCAGGCGGCAGGTGTTATTCATACGGACTTTGAAAAAGGATTTATCCGTGCTGAAGTAATGAAATATGCCGATTGGGATCGACTAGGCAGTGAACAAGCTGTAAAAGATGCCGGACTCTATAAAGTGGAAGGTAAAGAATACATTGTGCAGGATGGCGATATTATGTATTTCAGGTTTAATGTGTAAATATTATTGAATGTTTTGTATAAGCCGCTTTTCATTGAGGAAGAGCGGCTTTTTTTTATGAGCAGCCTTACTATGACTGTTGGTTGTAAGTAACTTTATACATTATTTTTGCTCTTAAGAATAAGGGCTATCGCATCGTAAAACCGCAAAGCCCCAATTTATCCATAGTTGTAATAGTATTATGAAACATCTACTTTTGATTACTGTGTTCAGTGTCATAGCTTCATTAGCTCATGGACAAGAAGTTACCGATGACTTAAAAAAGTCGATTACGGAATCGTTGCAAAAGCAAATGATAAAAGTGAGTGCTGGAAATGCCTGTAGTTGTATTGACTCGATTGATGCCGGAACCAAGACTTCAGAACAAATGGCAGAGGAAATTAATGGATGCATTGATAAAGAAATGATGTCTTATCAGTTGATGGCGAAACTAAGTTCTTTTAAAATGAAAATGGATAATGACAAATCAGAAGAAAAACCTAAAAATAATAGTGATGAAAAAACAGAACATAATATTGTTATTAACACTGATAAAGAGTCAATGGATTATAAATTGTATTACTATGAACTTGAACGTTATTTGATGGATAGTTGTAAGATTATGCACAGGAAAGCCGCCTCTAATAATAAAATGGGCGATTATTCTATGTCAAACAATATGCTTGCATTGAGATGGTATGAAAAAGGTGGGTATGCTTCCGAAGCAAAGAAGTATGATAAAGCAATTGAATATTATACGAAGGCATTAAAGGTTGACTCAATGTTTACCTTTGCTTGGGATAATTTAGGTTTGGCTTATAGAAAATTAGATAATTATGACAAAGCAATTGAATGTTATAAAAAATCCATACAAATAGATCCGAAAGGTATGATGCCATTGCAAAATCTGGCTATTGCTTATCAATATAAAAAGGAATATGATAATGCAATTAAAGCGTATGAACAATTATCCACATTAGACGATAAGAATCCTGAGGTATATTATGGACTTGGTTCAGTCTATACATTCTATATGAATAATTATGAAAAAGGATTAGAAAATATTTGTAAGGCTTATAATATTTATATCAGCAATAAATCTCCGTACAGGGCAGATGCCGAGAAGCTGATAAATCAAATTTACGGCGCAATGAAACATGAGGGTAAAACGGAACAGTTTAATGAGATTCTTAAAAAGAACGGTATTGTTCTCCTAATGGAAAAATAAAAAGAGAAGCCCTCACGAAGAGGGCTTCTCTTTTTATAGTCAATCGTTCAAATTGTTGTACGGCGGAAAATGTATGATACGCTTTCCGATTACTCTCTATATCTTCTCCACCGAGGTAGTCGGTGCAGGTGTTGTTTTAGTTTCTTTTTTTGTAGCACTGCCGCCTTCCGGTTTACGTGCATAATCCGTTAGGTAAAAACCCGAACCGTTAAAAATCAATCCTGCCCCTCCTCCAATTTTTCTGATGACGTCACCTTCGCCCTTTTGTTCTTGTTTACACAAATCGGCAGGGCATTTTTCCAGACTTGCTGCCGACATCGGCTGAAAGTACTCGAATATGTCTCCGCATGTTTTACACTGATAATCGTATGTAGGCATAATAACTCCTTTTTATACTTAGCGGTGGCGCTACACGAAACGAGTTACCAAATATTTTAATAACACTATAGTCTGCAAATTTGGAAACGATACATTACTTTGCTAAGTTTGTTTTTAGCTTAAACTAAAATTTATTTTTATGTTATCTCAATCTATAGAAGATTATATCAAAGCAATATATAAACTACAAGAACATAATACCTCCGTTACAACAAATGATTTGGCAAAAAAAATGAATGTGTCGGCGGCATCGGCTACGAATATGGTGAAAAAACTTGCCGAAATGAATCTTGCGGAACATACATCGTATAAAGGAGTTACGCTTACGGAAGCCGGAACTAAAATAGCTCTCGAAATTGTTCGGCATCATCGTCTTTTGGAGTTGTATTTGCAACAAGCGTTGGGCTATACATGGGATAAAGTACATGAGGAAGCGGAGCATTTGGAGCATCATATTTCGGAAGAATTTGAAGATAGGATCAATGATTTTCTCGGTAATCCACAATATGATCCGCATGGTGCGCCGATTCCTTCCCGTGATGGTACGATTCCGACCATAAGTAAGGATTCGCTCGCTGATGCCGATGAAGATAATGAATACATAATGCAAAGAGTTGAGGAAGAGTCACCCGACTTTTTGCGATATGTCGGCGGTTTGGGTCTTTTTCCGAACGTTAGATTCAAATTGATTGCCAAAGAACCCTTTAAGGGACCGTTAACTCTACGGGTTGATGGCGATATGAAAATTATCGGTCATGAAACGGCAAGCAAACTGTATGTGTACCGTTCCGAGAGCGCGTAATGAGATGAAATTGTATTGGGTATTCAGGAGCATATGAAAAAAAGTAATACGTCAGCCGGTGTCTCGCTTTCGGAAGTACATCGTTCGGTGCAGGTGAGTCAATCGCCGAATGCTTTGAAACGCCTTTTTGCATTTTTAGGACCCGCTTATTTGGTAAGCGTCGGCTATATGGATCCGGGTAACTGGGCAACCGATATACAGGGTGGGGCACAATTCGGGTATTCATTATTGTGGGTGCTGTTAATGTCCAATTTAATGGCTGTATTATTACAAACATTATCAGCACGTTTGGGAATTATTACAGGGCGTGATTTGGCACAAGCATGCCGCGATAATTATCCGCGACCTATTGCAATTGCTTTATGGATATTATGTGAAATAGCAATTGCCGCTTGTGATTTGGCTGAATTATTGGGTACTGCCATCGGATTAAATTTACTATTCGGTTTGCCGCTTATATGGGGGGTGCTTATTACGGCATTCGATACCATTTTATTATTGGCAATACAAAATTTGGGAATGCGAAAATTCGAGGCATTTATTATTACTTTGGTTTTTACGATAGGGTTATGTTTTGTTATCGAGTTATTTCTTGCGAGTCCTTCTATTCCCGGAATTATAGGCGGTTTTAAACCTTATTTGCCCGATGGAGCTTTATTGGTTGCCATAGGAATAATCGGTGCAACGGTAATGCCACATAATTTGTATTTACACTCCGCTTTAGTGCAAACTCGTGCCTTTGAGGAAACGGAAGAAGGGAAAAGAAAAGCATGTAAATACAATTTAATTGATTCGGTAATTGCGTTAAACGGTGCGTTTTTTGTGAATGCCGCTATACTGATTCTTGCTGCTGCGGTATTTTTTCAGCATGGTAAACAAGTAAACGAAATTCAGGAAGCGCATTCATTGTTATCGCCCCTAATGGGTACAACCGTTGCAGGAACAGCATTTGCTTTGGCATTACTTGCTGCGGGTCAATCATCAACCCTAACAGGTACATTGGCGGGGCAAATTGTGATGGAGGGTTTCCTAAACTTTAAAATGCGTCCCTTTTTACGCCGATTTATTACGCGTATTATTGCTATAGTTCCGGCGGTATTTATCTTAGTGCAATCGGGTGAACGCGGTACAATGGATTTGCTCATTATAAGCCAAGTGGTACTTAGTTTACAATTACCCTTTGCTATTATTCCGCTTATTCATTTTACATCCGATAAAAAGAATATGGGAAGTTTTGCCAATAAAATATGGGTAAAAGTTCTTGCATGGATTTCTGCCATTATAATCGTCGGGCTTAATATTAATCTTGTTATCGAAACAGTAGGCAGCTGGATTGGTAGTGCGGAAAACCCGACAATAGTAATTTTATTAACGGTTCCATTTGCGTGCACAATAGGGATTTTATTACTCTATGTAACTTTTCAACCCATGCTAAAAGTAAGACGAGCTTCAAGCACACATACATGGCAATCGGTAATAGAGAAGATACGGGTAAATATGCGTGAGGAATCACAAATGAACTATCGTATGATTGCAGCTGCCATTGCGCATGATTCTACTGATGTTGCCGTATTGCATAATGCCGTTTCGCTTGCACAAAAAAATAATGCTTCTTTGGTTCTGCTTCATGTGGTGGAGGGTGCTGTGGGTTCTATGTATGGGCGTTCCACCTATGATGCCGAAACAAGGTCGGATGAAGAGTATTTGGATGCCGTTAAGAATGAATTGCAAAGCATGGTTAAGCATGTACATGCCTCCATAGGATATGGAAGTGTACCGAAGGAAATAGTACGCTTGGTAAAGGAAAATAATTGTGATTTGTTGATTATGGGCGGGCATGGTCATAGGGGTATTAAGGATATTATTTTCGGTGCTACAATCTCACCCGTAAGGCATGAATTATCTATTCCGGTACTTATAGTTCGATAGGCATTTGAGGCCGGTTCTGCAAAATATAGCGTATATTTATAGAGGCAAGGGTTATAGTATTTATAGAATACGTGGTTGAATTGATTACATTTATTCGGTTCTGTACCGTTATAACGGTATCATTGTTTTATATAATCTCATCTGTTTCGGCGGGTTCCGTTTCGCATGTTAGTGTTATTATGCCAACAGGTAACACTGTGGAACTTCCATTGCATTCCATCGGAAAACATAACTATATATTACTTTCCGATTTGGCAACAAAGATTTTTGCAGGCTCGGTGTATGATGCGAATAAAAAGGAAATACGCTTTAATAATAATCGCTTACGATTTGCGCCAACCTCGTTTTATATAATAAGAAATCTACCTACAGGCGCAGAAATTACCGCACAGATGCCCTTGCCAACGCTCACTCGGCAAAAGGAAATGTTTGCTCCTTTACCCTATGTTTTTACTGCTTTAGAAACTGTAAAGATATTTACCGTTGATCTGAAAAACGGCATTCATCTGCGAACCTACCTCGAAAAAAACAATGCAGAAAGTAAAATAAATAAACCCATACTTTCTGATAAAAGTACATTGAGCATACAGGAAAAAGGTAATAAGAAGGAAATTATTACCCTTAATACGGAAAAAAAACAATCGGTATCTACGCAAAGCGATGATGCGGTAAACCTGAAAACTGATAATACGGTAAAACCGGGTATATACCGATTACCAACCGATTTGGAGAAGCCATCACGAGAGCAATTATTATATGCCGATGCCGGGCAGTTTGCCGAATCAATTCAACCAAAAAAAATGCCCCCAAGTGTTAAGTCGGTTCTTTTTACCGTTACTGATTCGGGATATATATGTACCGTGCACGCCGATCGTCCTATTCTCACTTTTCAAAAGCCGGAAATAGTGCAGGGAAACATGGTGAAGGTACGAATACCGAATGCCTTGCTCAATATGAAGAATAATTCCATACAATATCCTAAAGGTATTGAGGGAGTTCATACAGACATAATTCGAGATATTGTTGTGATAAGTATAAAAACCGAGAACACGATAGAGAATGTTTCATCACAACGTGAGGGAGCAAATTCCGTAAGAATGATAATGAAAATGACTGAGAAAAAAAATCCCGAAAAAAATAAGGAGAAAGGTAAACAAAAGATTATTATTCTTGACCCCGGTCATGGCGGAGAAGATGTTGGGGCAATAGGTATAAGTGGTACATATGAAAAAGATATTACTCTCGCAGTGGCAAAAAAGGCAAAAAAGTATATTGAGGAACGTATGCCCGATACGAAGGTGGTACTTACACGCGATAAAGATCTATTTTTAGGATTAAAACAAAGAACGGAATTTGCGAATAAAAATAAAGGTATTTTATTTGTAAGTATTCATTGTAATGCTGCACCCTCCAAGCCACATCCTGCAAATGGTTTTGAAGTATATGTATTAAGACCCGGAAAAACAAAAGATGCAATTAGGGTTGCAGAAAGGGAAAATGCCGTAACCGCGTTGGAAAAAAATAACGAGGCAATCAAGAAAATGACGGAGGAACAATTGATCGTCGCGACAATGGCTCAATCGGCTTTTGTAAAAATGAGCGATAAATTTGCGGCGATACTTAAAAATTCCGTTCATAAAAAAACCGACCTTGCCGATAGAGGAATAGCGCAAGCCGGTTTTTATGTTCTGGTGGGGGCTTCCATGCCCAATGTATTGGCAGAATTGGCTTTTATTACTAATGAAAAGGATGAGAAATATCTTCGCTCGGAAGAAGGGCAAAATGAGCTTGCCTTAGCTCTTGCCGAATCCGTAAAAGAATTTACGGACGGTACCCCTTAATTATTTCTTTGCCGGTCTTTCGTATTGGCAACATTTATGTAATTGATCGTAGTTTTCATCGTTTGCACGAACATCATCCATATCATAACCTACCTTAGCGATCGCTTTTTTAATTGTTTCCAGATTTGTTATGGCATCATCGTAGGTGATATCAATCATTTTCGTTTTTTTACTCCAATGAACTTCCTTAATCCCCTGTATTTCCTTCACTGCTTTTTCTATCGTTTTTTTACACATACCGCAATTACCATATACCTTAAATGTATCCTTGTGCTCGGCAGCTGATAATACCATTATGTTTAATAATAATGCAATACATATATACATTGCTGTTTTCATGTTGAATTCCTTCTATAGTTTTCTGAAAAGTTAAATAGTGAGTATTGTTTCTCTTTGTAATACTTTTTCCATTATTTCTTTTTCGGTGCTTTTACCTTTATCGGCGGCATACCATGTATGCAAAAGAGTCTGATTTTCAGGTTTTGGCATACCTTCCGATTTTCTTTGCAAAAAATCCTTTGCTGCCTGTTCAGGTCTCGGGCCCCATTCCCACAATTCTTCACTGCTTGTTTTATCGAATGCAATTACTTTGGGTATGCTGCGCGCTCCATTTGTTAAGTATTGGTTCATAATATCGGGAAATGTATCACGAAGTAAAAATCGTATTTCCACTTTATCGGAACAAGAGGCAATGGTTGAAACAATTGGTACTATTTGTGCTGAATCTCCACACCAGTCCTCTGTAATAATAACCCATAGTTGTTCCGATTCGATTGCTTCCATTGTGTGTACGATATCAGCCGAAGGGATATATGTTTTTTGTAAACGAGATGAACGCTGTTTATTCAATGATAGGTTTTTGAGATGTGGGTTAATTTCCACATTTGCGGCATTTTTTGCTAATTCGGTTCTTTCCGCAAAATAATGTTCATATTCATTGGTACTCAAACCTGATTGTAAGGCGATACGGACTGTATCATTATCCATAATAATAAACCATGAAAGTAAAACTACCTTCATAGAGACGGTTCTTAGTATGATTCATTTGAAAATAATTATTGCGAATAAAGGACAAATCTATCCATTAGTCGGCTTTTTGTTGTGAAATAGCAGGTCTTAATAAACGATAATAGCTACCGGAAACAATCTTTTGTACAGCAAGAGAAACATAGTTGTCATCCTTTAAGGCACGTTGTACCCTTTTAC
>JALHLL010000002.1:8345-33557 GCA_022844575.1 bacterium | reverse complement strand
CGACGCGATAATAAGAGGATATTTCTCAAAGCCCTTACTTTTTTGTTCTCTTTCTATAAGTTTTTCTATCTGCTCAATCTGGGATAGAACTTTCGATGAATATCCTTGCGATTCCGCATTATTTTTTAATTGCTGCAACTGCATTTGTATGCCGTCTTTTTGTTTATCGTTAGCGGCTACATATTCTTCAAATTCTTTCAATACTTTTTTATTAACGGTAAAGTCTTTCGGCAAATCATTGATTTTTGCCGCATATTCATTCGCAAATCGGAATATAGACGATGATTTGATAAAGCGCGAAATCTCCGCCGGCATTTCTTGTGTAATTACTTCTTCATCGGGTGTAATACCGTTCTTATCGCGAACAGGACGACCGTTGACTGTATAAAACAAACTACCTGTATCGGCAATTTGTTTAAGCCCTTTTTGTTTGCGTGCAAAATCAAATTTCTGTATCAGTCTGCCCGACGGTGTATAGTATTTTGAAGTTGTCATTTTTAAGGTGGAGTTATAGGGCAACGGTACTATTGTTTGAACCAAGCCCTTCCCGAATGAATTTTCCCCAATAATAATACCCCTATCTAAATCCTGTATTGCACCGGCTAAAACTTCGCTTGCACTCGCACTGTTTTTATTGACCAATATTGCCAATTTCAAATCGGGTTCCATAGGGTTTATGGATGAACGATATGTTTTGTTTTCATTCATTTCTCTTCCCTTGGTCGTAACCACCGTACTACCTGTAGGTACAAATATCTTTGCTATCTCGATAGCTGCCTCAAGCAATCCGCCCGGATTATCGCGAAGGTCGAGTATAAGACCTGCTAAAGGTCTTTTCTCACGTAATTCTATGATTGCTGCACGAACCTCATCCGCACTTCTTCTTGAAAATCGTTCAAGCTGAATATACCCTATACTATCGAATACAAAACCGCTATAGGCAACATTCTTTACAATAATGGTCTGACGTGTAAGCACAAGGCGCAACATATCGGTCATGCCTTCGCGGGATACCGTAAAGATGGCGGTAGTACCTTCTTTACCGCGTGTATGTTTTCTTAAGCCGGCACTGGTTACATTTTGAACAAAAGCTGTGTCAATTTTAATCAGTCGGTCACCTATGCGCAATCCGTTCCTTTCGGCTGACGTACCTTCGTAGATATCCGTTATTGTTAATACACTATCACGAACGCCTACATTAAACCCAAAACCTACATAACTGCCTGTTGTTAATACATCCAAATCGTCGTTTTCACCTTCTTCATAAATTTTCGTATATGGGTCAAGTTCGCTAAGCATGTTTTCCATACCAATTTGGACGAATTTTTCGGCATCTATAAGGTCAACATAATTGGTGGAAACCTCGCGAAACATCGAGCCGAAAATCTCTAAGGAACGATTGATTCTATGGTATTCGCCTTCATCCTTAACTGGGGTAGCCGTTATGGCATTGAACCCGTAAAGTAATACTGAAAGCGATAAGAAGATGTTTTTCATAGCATTTTACCCATTAAGGATAAGAAAAAATCTCAACTACTATGCCGTGAACTCAGCTTGGTGAATATTCGCCAAAGAACAGAATGAATAGGTTTTATACTTTAGTAGTGGATAGTTACGAAAAAACGTAGTTTTATGTTCAATCGGAATACGTGAAAGTACGCATTTGTGTCGATTGTGCAAAAAGAATGAGAAATTTTGAAAGGAAATTGTATAATACTTGTAATAAAGGCACTTAGTAAAATAACAAAGGACATCTTTCGGATGTCCTTTGTATCGCTGCATTATCCCGGGTTTTCACCCAAGTCTTTTCATAATACTCTGTATGGCAGATTGTACATTATTATCCATTTTCAAATAATTGTCAATCATTTCACATGAATGGAGTACTGTGGTATGGTCGCGTCCGCCAAAATTGGCTCCAATAGTTTTTAATGACGAATTGGTTAATTGTTTGGCTAAATACATCGCTGATTGCCTTGCCAAAACAATTTCATGCTTGCGGGTTTTACCCTCCAATGCCTCTAAAGTCAATTTAAAGTAGGTGGCTGTTTCTTTTTTTATATCGTCGATGGTAATTTGTCGGGTATTTGAATTCGAACTTCCCGAATTATCGCGTGCAACCTCTTTTGCAAGTTGTAAGGTCATTTCGCGATTATCGAGAGATACTTTAGCCAAAAGACTAATAAGAGCTCCTTCGATTTCACGAACGCTTGATTGTATGTGTCTTGCCAAATATTCTGCAACATCTGAAGGTACTTCAAAACCCTCATCAGCACTTTTACGCTGAATAATTGCCAATCGTGTTTCATAATCGGGTGGCTGAATATCTACAGTTAGTCCCCATTGAAAACGTGAAAGCAATCGGTCATCCACACCTATCAAATCTTTAGGCGATCTGTCGCTGGTAAGGATAATCTGTTTCCCAGCTTGGTATAGTGCATTGAATGTATGAAAGAAATTATCCTGTGTTTTTTCTTTGCCGCTAAAAAACTGTATATCATCAACTATAAGAACATCTATGCTGCGGTAAAAATTCGTAAAGTCATTTACCTTATTGTTCTGAATGGCGCTCACATATTCAATCGTAAAACGTTCGGAGTTGGTGTAAAACACACGCTGATTACGATTGTTCTGTACTGCATGGTTTGCTATTGCCTGAGCAAGATGTGTTTTGCCAAGTCCGGTACTACCGTAGATACACAAAGGGTTATAACGTGTTTTACCGGGTTGTTCCGCCACTGCCAAAGCAGCCGATACTGCAAGTTGATTACAGTCACCCCTGATAAAATTATCGAATATATACCGTGAATTCAGATATGTAGGATATTGCTGCGGCAACTGCGGCGCATTAATGAATGGCAACGCCGCTTGCCCTGCACTCGGAACCGGTGGTGTACGCAATGCCGGCAATTTAATCGCCCTATCTTCTAAGGAGTGTTTTCCTTTATCAACAACAACCTGGTATTGAAGTTTTGCTTTTTCACCGAGTATCTGGCAAACTACCTTACGTAACAAGGCAAAGTAATGCTCCTCTATCCATTCGCAAAAAAACTGACTGGGTACTGATATTGTTAGTATCTCTTTTTCCCAACGTAATGCTTTTGTGGGGGCAAACCATGTTTTAAACATCTGGTCGCCGATATTGTCCCTAATAAGTTGAAGACATTGTTCCCATAACTCTATAGCTTTCGGATCGTTCTGTAACTCTGTGTTGTCTAATATTTGTTTTCTTTTTTGTTGTAATTTCTTATCCGATAAAGAAGGAAAGAGATTAAAAGTATCAATATGTTTGCCCAAGTTGTCCTCCGTTGTAAAACCATTCCCCCCGTTTGACTTATTTATACCAACTGAAAAATTCATTATTAAAGACACGAAACCATCCGAGAGATGAAGTTTCGCAAAAAAAAATTAGCGAAAAATCTATCCCGAATGATAAAATTCAGATTTATCGTGTTCTTTAGTTATAAACGCATGTCCTCTTTATTGCTGCTTAAGATTCATGCGCCAAGATTTGGTGAATTGGATGAAGAAAAGTACGCCATTTTTAGCGGCGTGTGATTTTCTTGAGTGCGAAAATGCGGAATTGTTCACCATTCCACCAAACAATTTATTTTCAGTAAATCACTTTTTTCCCTTGCATAATTCAAACCTTATTTGAGGGGTCGAATTTACGCACGTTTCACGTTGTTGTAAAAAATAATTGACCCGATAACGCAGTAAAAATAAAGAGGTTACGTATATAAAAAGTAAAACGGGGCATTGCCCCGTTTCACATTTAACATGTTGATTTGAAATTACTTACGAAACGAAGAAAAAATGATGAGGCGGTGCTTCCCCATTACTCGGTCATGATTACACTGCTCCGAAAATTCTTTGTAAGCCACCGGGTAATCGTGAAATTCCTGCAATGATGAGAATGCCAAAAATGAGGGTGACAATGAAGCCGTTACGGAACCGTATGGTATCGGGTGCATTCTTCCATTTTGCCATCATATGTAATACACCGACGGCAATCAGGTTTGTGAAGGCATGCTCGATTCTCAATCTATCCCAGCCGTGTTCTATTGTAAAAATTGTGAAGAGAATAATACCAAAAAGAAACTGTATATCAACGATACCCGTGAAAGCGGCACCAAGTATTCTATCGAATTTGGTAAACTGAGCTTTTGTAAGCCAGCCGATTGCATACCTGATGAGGACAAGCACCAAACCTAAATAGACAAGATTGCGCCAATGAGAATGCGCTATAAAAACTATATCCATGTACAATAACTCCGTTTGAACGATGAATAAAAGAAGACAACCATACGAAAGATACAATATGGCTATCGGTAACAAATTACGATTACAAAAATACGGTATGAATAGAGAGAAGTGTCTCGTTTACGATTGAATGGATGATGAGCTATCTATTGCAAGAGAACTCGTAGAGGAATAAACAGATACTTTTACAACTATACACTGACTTGTTATTGAAGCTATAAAACGTATGTCGGGATACAGCGCAATATGATGTTTGCAGATATCCTAAAATTTGGTTTGTCAAAGGAATGTCAAGATTACTTATAGTCCATTTGACCAACGCTTAAATACTATGATTTTTGTTTATGAGTATTAAAGTAAAAATTGGTCTTAGAATTAAACAGTTAAGGGCAGAAAACCAAATTTCACAAGAGGTTCTGTCATTACTATCGGGTCTCGATCAATCGTATTTGAGTGGGGTGGAAAATGGTAAGAGAAACATATCTGTAGAAAATATAGAGAAAATTACCCAAGCAATGAATATTTCAGTATTGGAATTTTTTAACGACAACTTGTTTAATTAGAATGTCAGCAATAAAAAAATTACTGGAAGATTATGCGGACTCTGGAAATCTGGACTACAAAAATTTGATTGCAAACCGACCGTGGATTGTAAGAGAAAACATGAAGTGCATATTAAGTCCTGACAGTGATGGATTCCTTTGTGGGCTTTTAATGTGTTATATGTTTAATTGGTCAGTCATTGGATTTTACGATGGTAAAGTTATGTTGATTCAAAATGGATATAATGCGACCGATGATGATGTTTGCTTCCTTGATATCGAAATATATCGACCAGACGTAAGAAGTATTGGTCATCATATGGTATCATACAATAACAGAATTAAGCCGAGCAGCTGGGAAATAAATTATCAGCATTGTATTCAACCTAACAATATGAGGGGTTATGATGGCAAAAACAGCTTCAGATTGAAATATCCTTTAGCCACCATACATTTACTATTAGGCATCGTCGGTTCTGTGAAAAAAGTTCCAATTCCTGTTTCGGCCATTGCTCCTTTATTTTTTGTAGATGGAGTTTTTCAAGTTTTGTATTCATACCCAGAGAATGTATTAAACTGGTTAGATTATTTAGGTATAGAAGAGCCAACAAACCCTTTGAGAGATGTTTTTTTACATGAACATTTTAGTGTTTTTAAGCAGATTAGAGTTATGGATAATTTCTTTCGGTTACGAGACGAGATTACATTAAAAACTGAAAACGGAGAGGAACGGGGAGATCGTCTAAAAATTTCCAAGAGAAATGGTGATGTATGTAATCTAAACTTTGTAAATAAGAATAGAATAACAATAGATGAAAATGCAAAAAGTAGAATGTTTCGTTTTTTAAGATTACTATCAGAAAATACAGGGTGGTTTTTAAACGAATCACACTGGTTACTAGATGATCTCAAAGTTCACAAACTAAAGAAACAAGATTTTCAATCTATGGGATGGAGTCTTACGAATTCTAACTTTAATAAACTTATGGAACAAAACCCTCTTTCATGGGCAATGACAAGTGGTTTGAACATTGAATTTACACTTGATGAGAATATGTTATTTAAATAAACTTTGCATCGGCTCTAGTACACTCTTTACTCTTTTCCGAGCAAGTTCACAATACTCTTCACTAACATCAAAACCAATATATTTTCGGTCTAATTTTTTTGCCGCGACACAAGTTGAACCACTCCCTGCGAACGGATCAAGAACTATTCCTCCAGGAGGACAGAAACAACTAATAAAGTCCGTAGGAATTTTATCAGGGAATGGTGCCGGGTGCTTACGCTTTAATGGATCTTTATCACCTGCCATTAGATAATCCCAAACAGTGCCTCCACACTCGTCAACATCATCCTCAATTTCTTTTAGATAATTTTCCCTATAATCCCATATACTACCCCTGCATTTTTTTTCGTTTATAGGTCTTGTGACTAAGGGGTTAGTTGATCCATCGGTTCTTCTACTACCACTACCTGTCATTACTTTACCGGCATGTTTAGATGCGACCTTCAAAGTCTCTTTGTTAAAATATTGTGGTCGTACACCTTTCAAAAATATAGGCATATATTCATGATCCATGCGGAATCTTTTACTCCACCATGCTCCTTCAGGACCATGTTTTCGGTAAATCACGCATTCAAAAAGCTTAAAACCAAATGAATCGCACCAATCAACTATGGTGCGAAAAGTTGTTAAACTCTTACCAAAGTTTTTTGTTTGATCTTGCATGACCACTGCACAAATCCCTCCTTCTTTCAGTACTCGATAAATCTGTTCACCTGTTGCATGCATATCAAAATCGAACCCGTTATAGTTACGAATAGCATCATACGGTGGAGATGTTACTACAAGATCAATCTGGTTGTCGGGAATCAGTTTCATCCCCTTAACGCAATCCATAGAATAAATTTGATTCATCTCGATTTTTGAAATTGAGTTACCCTCGAGTTGTACTATACTGTTATCAATTACGTTACTTGAAGTTTCTAATATTTCAGTTTTCATTTATTCTTGTCTTGATGTTATATTAATAAGTTTAATAGGTAGTTGTAAAATTAGAATATTGCAATATTATGTAAACGTTTGTGAGTTATAAAAATCATCATTCTTTGTCAACCACAAAGAGTTTAGTACTTTAAGTACTAACTGTCTAGATATTTAAGGATGCATGTATTTAGGAAGGTAAAGCTGACTTTGGTAAGCCAACCGATTGCATATCGTACCAGAACGATAGCCAAACCTAAATAGACAAGATTGCGCCAGTGAGAATGCGCCATGAAAAAAATGTCCATACTATGTTATCTCCTGCAAATACATGAAAAAATGCGTACAAAGAAGTTTCAGAGTTTTTTCGTAGAGAGCATAAAAAAGTTTTTATCTATACTACAAAGATATGGACGGCTTTAAAGGTAGAACGTTTTGTTCCGGAATGTGTGGAGCGCAATGTACAACAGACATCACAGTAAAAACGCACATGTTACCGAATTCTAAGACACATTAGTCTCTATGTCGTTCATATTTGGTTCATTTTAATGTGCTATTGTATTTTCAACACCCTGAAACCCCATGCCGGGATTATTACTTGGGCTGTTGAGTTATGAACCTTTATTGTTTCCGGTGAATCCGTATTGTATATGTCGGTAAGTTCTTTTGCATTATATACTTCCGGTATAGAACACGATAGAGTGCTTTCGTATTCGGAAAAATTAACGGTAATCAGTATTTTTTCATTATTATTCGCTCTTATATATGTAAGCCAATTACTCTGTGCAAATACTAAGTGAAATGTACCGGTACGCAATGCCGAATATTTCGCTCTTAGTCCCGTAATTTTTTTCGTTTGTGTAAGTACTACTTTTTCCTCATAAAATAGAGAATCACCAAAATACATTACATTCGGATTTGTTGTGGAAGCCGTAGCCGAAAAACCGATTTCCTCGCCCGTATGAAGAATCGGAATTCCGGGTAAAGTATGAGTTAGAATGTTAAAGAGCGAAAGCGAGTTAAATTTTCTTTTTAATTGAGACATCGAATCCACTTGAGCGGCTGTTGGTAGAGGAATGAAATCCAATGTTCTTTTAGCCGGAATTTTCGGATGTACATAGCCCGTCGGTTCATCCAAATAATTCAAACAATCAGTACATAATTTATCTGAAGCCAAAGCGGTTGCAAGTTCTTCAACCGGATTTTCTGTGGCAGTGACAGCGGAATATAATCCTTCATACAAAGTAGCATTCAAATAGCTATCCATTTGTCCTTCGCTGCGAAGAGTCGGGGGTAGGTATGGAACCTCGCGAATATGCCCAATCACCACTATGCTTTTATTATGCTTTTGTTCTAATACGTTTATTTTCTTTGCAAGTGTACGACGAAACTCATCGTTTATCGTACCGGCATTGTCAATTTTAATACCATCGGCTTGCGTGGTTTCCAACCACCAAACTATATTGTCGGTTATTGTTTCAATAGCATCGGGCACTTTATCAAAATTAAATATACCCGTATAAATATCACGATTCGGTTGTTTTAAAAACCATGACGAATTTTTCTGATAGTAAGGATGTGATATATATACTTGATCAGCAATATAATCAAGAATAACGGAGATGTTTTTCTGATGAGCTTCTTTTACAAGGTTCTTTAGTTCATCAACACTTCCGAAACGATTTTCAGTCTTTTCCGAGTTTTGAGGCCATAACCCTAAATATGCCGAAGTTTTTGCAGGAGTAGTTAAAGGCGATTGTAAGGCATTATCGGGATTGTCATTAAAAGGTGAAAGAAGTAAGGTGTTAATACGTAAATCCGAAAAATAACCGTCCTTTATTTTTTTCGTAACACCTGCAAAATCACCGCCCTTATAATTGGCATAGGGTATTACGGAATCATTGCGCAAGGGAGCATTATTTGTCGAATTACCATCGTGAAATCTGTCAATCAACACGGAATAGATGCTTCTATCCTGTAATGATCGTTTATTACTCGTATCTATAGTACCATTACTTAAGTATATAGGGATAATATCAGTGCATCCGCCGGGGATATTAATACCGAAACGTAGTGTTCCACCCTGCTTTTTTATTTTTTCGGTGGGTAATGTAATGGAAAAGGTGTTCTTTTGTACTTTAATGTATTCGACAGACAATAAGGCATTATCCCACCATCCGATAATATTCTTTACCTCGGGTTCAAAACCGCCGCTCATAGCAAACTGAAGTGTCAGCGAGCCATCAGTGTTCTTACTTTTTCCTATAGGATGCACTGCAACGGAATTGTTAATAGGCATAATATGAATCATATTCATTTCATTACCCTGTACATCTGTTACCAATTTATAATTAGCGTCCGTAGTCGGTATTCCGTCCACAATAAATTTGAAATAATATTTTCCGGGTTCTAAAAATAAATTTAATCGAGGTATTCCGGTTTCGTCAGGTAACATTGGTAAATTGTTCGGATGCCAGCCATTAAATGTTCCGGTAAGAAATGCCTTAGGGTTTTCTATGGTTGGCAGAACGGAAAAATGGGTGCGAAATGTCCTCTTTACTAATACGGGAATTTGTATTGTTTTATTATTTGAAAAGCGTATCGTTAAGAATGTTATTCCTGCATCCTCTAAGAGAGGAGTAATATAGAGCATTTTTTTGCTTTTATCATATCTCATCTCCGTTTTGCCAATATTCTCAACCGTATAATCTTCCTCCGCATTGGGAATAATATCCGGTATATATACGGAATCTACTACATTGTTACGAAGGAATATCGGTGATAATACTTTTTCCTGGGCAAATAATCGAGTTGTTGAAGTAATAAAAACAATACTGAAAACAATAAACGAAATTCTTTTCATACTGTACATGAGTGAAAATTAAACAAAGGAAGTTTATTTTTGTGCCTGTGGTGCTGCAAGTAACGGAGGTTTTGGAAAATCACTTTTTATCGGTGAAATTTCCGCATCCTCAAATAATAAATCCGGAATTATGAGTGATGAAATTACATATTGGGAACCTCCGGTCATAAAAGGTGACATTACAGCCGGAGCCAAATAGTTGTATGCTTTTTGCTTATTGCCTACAGCTACAATATCCTTAAATGTCTGTACAACAAATCCGGCACCTTCGCTACCGCGTACAATTTCTTCCTTGCCGTTCGGGTATAGTTTAACAACCTCTATAAGTGATAATTTGCCGGTACCTTGCGCATAAGGATACTCGCCCGAAGTTTGATTGAATAATACCGTGTACAGTAAATTCTGATTAAGAACTTTTCGAACAATTATTCCAAACGGCAATTCTCTGTCTTTACAGAATTTCATCATTTTTTTACGCAGGTCGGCATTCGAAAGAGAGTTTTTCTTGTTAGGTTGAACAAGTAAACTGCTCATAATCGGTGCACCGCCGCGCTGATGCCCATTCGATTCGCGTATTCTTTTAGTTGGTATCCTCGATGATAATAATGTCTTCAAGTAACCCGCATCCACTATGGTAACATTCTTCGAGGGCATTCCCTCATCATCTATCGAATATGAACCGCATAATGATGTTTTTTCAAAAATGTTTTTTTGAGGAATTGCCTGCACGGTTAAAAACTCCGGTAAAACCCTGCCACCAACTTTGTTCTGAAATGAACCGAATCGCTCATCATCCTGCACACCGCGTTCTGTTAGGGGTGAGCGCTGTGCAACTAAGTTTGGTGTAAACATTTGCGAAAACACTTCAGCCGCCGCCTGATCTTCAAATAATACCGGACCTGAATAACTATCTTCAAGGCGAGGTGCCCTTCTGGTATTTTCAAGCGTTACGGCAGCTTGTTCTATTGCCCTTATTAATGAATCGCGTGTGGGTAATTCCTGTGGTATGCGCGTATAGCATGTATATGTGTTAGCCAATATCATCCCGTCATCCGACTGTGTGGATGCAACGACTTCCAAACCTATATAAGCTTCTCTTTTAACAAACTCTCTACCCTCGCTATTAACATAAATTGTTTCTTCCGGTAAGTATTCAATACCTACCGATGAACCGTGCAAATGAGGATATCGACCGAAAATTTCGGATAAATCTCGCGTTAACGCTTCAAAGTAACGAGCATCAAATCGTGCATAACCGGACGCAGTATCGGCAAGTATCGCCGGCTCAATCGATATAAAATCGGGTGTCGAATCATTACGTAAGCGATTTTTTACAGCGGCTTCCTTTTTGGAATAGAGTTCTGCTGCTTGTTTATAGGCAGCATCGGTTGCAAGCCACAACTCTCTGCGCAATGATGAATAATCCGTTTCAAGAGGAATGCGACGATTGCGATAGCTCTCTTCATCATCGGCACTGCCGAAAAAGCCGAGAGATACATCAAAGTAATTGGTATTATCGAATTTTGGCGTTCCTACACGAATGCCAACCGTTAACGAGGCACTTGGTACAGAGCGTGAATACAATAATGCTCCGAGTGTTGACTTTATAGCATAACTCGTGCGCCTTGTAACTGCATAGTCAACATAATACGGTTTCTGCAAACCCTCTACCGATAATTCCGATAATGAGCGTTTAATTTCATCACTCATTGCCCTTTTTATTTCCGCCACAGTTCCGGCATTTGCAATACCGTATGAAACGAAGAGTGCACAGAAGGTTAAGATTATCTGACGCATAATGAATTGTCTATTGTATGTGATGAAAATTTTACAAATTTAGTAAAAGCACGTGCGTTGCTGAACGGTAATTCTACGAAATAAAGGTAGAATACAGAGAAACAATGCCTAACACGTAAGACATTGTATGTATTACCGCGCTTTATTCTTTTTATAGACGGCAACGGCTTGCAGATGTTGAGAATAGTTCTTCGAGAAATTATGTTCGCCGCTCCCATCGCCCTTTGCTACAAAGTATAAAAACTTATGCTCTTCCGGAAATAAAGCTGCTTCAATGGATTCAGCCGATGGGGAATTTATTGGCCCGGGCGGTAACCCTATGTATTTGTATGTATTATACGGACTGTCGGTATCTAAGTCCGAATAGAATAATCTTTTTTTCTCGCCAAGTGCATATTGTACAGTCGGGTCGGCATCAAGTTTCATATTGTTTTTAAGACGATTGATGTAAACACCTGCTATACGTTTTCTTTCCGAATCAACTGATGCTTCGGCTTCTATGATAGAGGCAAGAGTAAGAATCTCATGGCGAGTTCTTTTTTGCTTCTGCGCTTCGGAAGCAAAATCCCGACTCCATAGTTTTTCTTGTTCTTTTATCAATCGTTGAACAAGCTCTCGAGCGTCGTTTTTCCAGAAAATATTATAGGTATCGGGCATCAGATAACCTTCAAGTGTTTTTTCCGTAGGTGTGGACTTTAACAATGAGTCTGAAAAACAATACTGTATAAACTCCGTTGAATCAACACCGGCTCGAGCTTTTG
This sequence comes from bacterium, assembly GCA_022844575.1. Taxonomy (GTDB): domain Bacteria; phylum Bacteroidota; class Ignavibacteria; order Kapaibacteriales; family UBA961; genus UBA2353. The sequence continues at coordinate 21,344 of JALHLL010000002.1, read as the reverse complement.
CTATCGAAGCGAATTCCCGCAAGGTTATTCCTTCGGGGAAGCTGATATTTACAGTAAGTGATTGTTTGCCGCTAAACAGTGAGCGTAATAACTGCAAGTGATTATTCTTGTCTGAGTAACGGTAATAACCCGCATATATGTTCTTACTGCTTATTCGGGCATATACTTTAGCACATATACCAAACAGCGTAGGGGATTGTATAATTTCTTTTTGTTCCAATAAAAGAACGGTTTTGCTTATTGAAGCTCGTGCAGGAATACGAACCTCTTGCATAGTTGTAATCGGCAATGGACTGAAAAGAAACCATAGAACATATGCGGCAAACCCTATCATAATAAAAAGGATAGCCCAAACAGCCGTTTTTGTATATGTTTGTTTTCTTTTGTTCATTGTTGGTGCTGCACACAAAACTTCAACACAATTTCGGGAAAAATTCTAAGAGAATGACTATACTGAATGGTGTTTTGCTTATCTATAATTGCAGTATTGTATATATCCTTACTATGGCTTGGAATCTAATGGCTTCATGAGCTATACTTGCGGATGTGTGATGTGTAAAGTTCAAAAAAAGGGTTGGTGTAATGAGGTTTTTGTAAAAATATTACGATAAATGCTTGGTCAGAACCTAAAAAACATTTACTTTTGTAGCTCTTTTTCCAGCGCGACCGATAGGGTTGTCAGAAAAATTACTGGGGCGTCGCCAAGTGGTAAGGCAGCGGTTTTTGGTATCGCCATCCGTAGGTTCGAATCCTTCCGCCCCAGCAAAATGTTAGAATACGGTCATATACGAAGCACCGCCTCATGTCGGAATTGGTAGTCGTTTCAGGGCGTTCAAACCGGTCTCTTGCCGACAAAGTCGCCGCTTCTTTAGGTAAACGCCTCAGCGCGGTCGCAATACGGAATTTTAGCGACGGTGAGTTGTGGGTGAAGTACGAAGAGAATATTCGTGGTGTTGATCTGTTTATTATACAGTCAACCCAAGCTCCTTCAGATAATCTGATGGAGTTATTGATTCTGATAGATGCTGCGCGAAGAGCATCTGCAAAAAGGATAACAGCGGTTATTCCATATTTCGGATATGCTCGGCAGGACAGAAAAGACCAGCCGCGTGTTTCGATAACTGCAAAATTGATAGCTAATTTGCTGACGGAAGCAGGTGCCGATAGAGTAATATCTATGGATTTGCATACGCCGCAGTTACAGGGCTTTTTTGATATTCCATTCGATCATCTTTATGCTTCGACTGTATTTATCAAGTTTTTAAGAGCGCAGAATTTTCAGAATCTTTCGATAGCTTCTCCGGATGTAGGAGGCATAAAAACCGCAAGGGCTTATGCAAAAAAACTTGATGCAGGGCTTGTGGTTGTTGATAAAAGACGACCGGCACCCAATCAAGCGGAAATTGTGAATATCATCGGAGAAGTAGAAAATCGTGACATTATTATTGTTGACGATTTGATTGATACGGGAACAACATTTGTAAATTGCGCAGAAGGACTTAAAAAAGCTGGCGCGAGAAGAGTTGTAGGGCTTTGTTCTCATGCGGTTTTTTCCGGTGCGGCTGTTGAAAAAATCAATAAAAGCGAAGCGGTATCGAAAGTATATGTCTCCGATACATTCCCCGGTGAATGGGCTTCGGAAAAAATTGAGATTCATTCGGTAGCGGACTTATTTGCGGAAGCAATTTTACGAACACATGATAATTCGTCGATAAGTTCACTCTTCGAATCATAAAAAAGAAAATTTAATCAGTTATATGGTAGCGGAGTTCATCCCATGAGTAAAATAGCATTAAAAGCGGAAAAACGCGAGACGGGCAAAACTGCCTCGAAAGCCGTTCGTAACAAAGGTTTAGTACCTTGTGTGTTCTACGGTGACGGCGCCGAGCCGATTCCGTTTGCCATTAGTCCGTTGGCATTGCGTCCTATAATTTTTACACCGAAAACGTTTCTTATCGAATTGGAAATAGACGGAATTTCAGGTGTTCGTAGTTGTATCCTTAAAGATGCCTCTTTCGATCCCGTATCGGATAAAGTTGTTCATGTGGACTTCGTTTCCGTAAATGAATCGAAAGAAATTATAGTGGAAGCACCTGTTAAATTAAACGGACCTTCCAAAGGAGTTCTTGAAGGCGGCAAATTGAACCAAAGTTTGAAAAGAATTCGCATACAGTGTTTACCGCAAAATCTGCCCGATGTATTGAATGTGGATATTACACAACTCGGTCAGGGTGAGAAAATTCGTGTACGCGATTTATCATACGATAATATTACATTACTTAATTCCGGCGATTCGCTTGTTGTCGGTGTTAAAGCAAAACGCTAATATTGCCGTAAGCAGTTATAGATTAAAAAGTACATAAGCGTAGTTGTTATGGATAACAACTACGCTTTTTTTATTGTATATATACAGTCAATAGCAGAATATAATATGAATATGGCCATTCAATAATATTCATGATGTATTTTAGTAGAATCACTTAATCGGCTCACAGAAAAATATGCCGTATTGGATATATACCGGTACAGCCATCATATATGCGATTCGTATAGCGGTTTTTATAATCGGTGCGATTATTGAAAGGAATCGCATTATACGTAGTTCCAAAGGAAATGAAAAAAATCAGCTTCCCTTTGTAAGCGTTATCGTACCCGCCCGTAATGAAGAGAATAATATTCGTAGCTGTATTCAATCGCTCTTGCAATCCGATTACCCGATCGAAAGATTAGAAATTATCGTTATCAATGATCGCTCTTCGGATTCGACAGGAAGTATTGCCGGTGAACTTCATTCGAAATACCCTCATACACGTGCATTACATTTAACAGAAGAAAGAACCGGAAACTTAAGGGGTAAGCCCGGTGCTTTGGATGCTGCAATCAATATTGCGAACGGAGAGATTGTTCTTATGACCGATGCCGACTGCCAAGTACAGCCCACATGGGTTAGTATGCTTATTAGGCAGTTTAGTGAAAAAACAGGTTTGGTTGCATCATTTACAACCATACCCACCTCAACGATATTTGCACAAATGCAGTCAGTTGAATGGGTGCTTACACATACTATGGCAAGTGCAGGTATTGGGCTTAAACAACCCTTGGGTTGTTTCGGCAATAATCTTGCAATAAGAAAAAAAACATATTATGAAGTTGGTGGTTATAATGGCATACCCTTTTCGGTAACGGAAGATTTGGCTTTATTACAGACCGTCATAAAAAGAGGATGGGAGGTACGATATGTATGTGATTATTCATGTGCAGTAGAAACCCTGCCATGCGAAACCTTTGGTGAATATGTGCGTCAGCATCATCGTTGGTTACGTGGTGGCACGGCACTCGGTTGGCGTGGTGCGGTGTTTGTACTATTTAGTGCTTCATTATGGGTTTCTTTGGCAACAGCTATTGTAACGCAAAGTTGGATGTTATTACCAGTTATACTTATGATACGTTTACTGGGCGACCTTGCCGTTATCGCGCCCTCGCTTTCGGCACTGCGTAGGAAAGACTTATACCCATGGGCTTTGCTTGCCGTGTTTTTTATTACCGCGTTGGAACTTGTGATTCCTTTTTCATTATTGAAAAAAGAAGTCATTTGGAAAGGACAACGTTTCCGTTAACTTTTTTTATTGCAGTATTGTGATTGTACAGTATCTAATAGTTCTCCATAAACACCGGCAGTACCTTTTCTGAAAAACTCCATTTCGGTACTTTGTCTTTTAGTTAGTGGTTTATAAGGATTGTTAATGATGGACTGTAGAATTCTAAAAAAAGCAGTAAACATGGTTTTTTCTTTCGATTCCGCTTTGGAGTGAAGATATTTAATATTTCGCTGACATAACATTAATGTCGTATCGGTATCGCCGGAAAGAGCAAAAAATAAGGTTTTCAGATTTCTGATTTGAGCATCGGTATGAAAAAAACGGTTTTTATCTACATGTTGTTCGGCTTTTTCAATAAGGGGAAATGCCTTGGAATAAGTACCCGTCAGCAAATAATATTTTGCAACCATAATACAAGCCGGAACCGTTAACGCTTCATGAAAAGTATCGCAATAGTGTAGCCAGTATTCCTGAATAAGCATAAACGCCTCATCGTATTTTCTAAGTAAGAAACATACTTGCGTATATTGTTCAATAGAGCGATACTGCTTTTTTGCCAAAGCATAATGTTTCTCGAAAATGCGATGAAATACCTGATATGCCGCATCATTTTCTCCTTCAATATAGTAGAGTGCTGCAATTTCCATAAGTACTACAAGCATTTCAGTGTCTGCCAAAATATCAGGATATTGTTCACATAAACCGAATGCCTGACCTGCGTACTTTTTCCCTTCGCTGCTATTGCCTTCAATTCGTGTATAATATATCAGAGCCGTTGAGTATGCTTCAAACTGTAAAAGAATATCATTTGTTGCATTACATTTATCCACCAAATTGTGAACCAGTTCATGTAATTCGGATTTATCATTATTACTCAAATTGGCGCGACGAAAAAAGTCTATTCTGGCTTTTAGTGTTAATGATTCTATATAGAGATAATCACTCTTACTGGGGATAACTTTTTGATATTTCTGCGCAAATTCCTTTACCTTATTATTTTCTCCTTGCCAAGTGTTCCCGTATAGATTAATTCTATATGCAAAGGCATAAAAAGCTTTTTTTTCATCCAGATTCATTGTTCTGATATTCTTCTTTTCATAACTCAATAAAAAGTGAAGCCGAATATCATGAAGATATTTACCGTTCAGAAAAAAAGCTTTTCTCTGATAATCATTGCCGGCAAAAAGAGTAAGGCACTTTTCAAAAAGAACGGAGCAAATTTTATCGAAATGCGAGGAAGAAAAACCGAGCTGCTTGCATAATTGCTCTTTCAGATGCTGCTGTGTTCTATCGGTTACATTGAGAACAGCATCAAGCAATTTCTCCTCAGTTTCCGTTTTATGCACCTCACCCCTTATCCGTTCTTTTTCGGAATGAGTAAGGGTGGAAACAAGTGTGAGGAACATATTCATTGTATAAGCACAACAGTAAGAATATGACAAATTTTCGATTTTTCTTTTATCGGAACTTTGGCAGATTTGCCTTTGTACGATAAACAATTTTTTTCATACATAATAAGGAGATAATTATGAATACCTCTCGTTATTGTTTACTTTTTGTTTAGCTTTGTGCTTGTCTTAGCATCGTGTACTAATGACTACTCGACAAGTGTAAATGGTAGTGGCTCTTTCATAATGAGTGCAAAAATAGATGGTTCGATGTTGACAGTTAGCATAAACAATGTGATAGAAGGGCGTTGTTTATATATTGGGAGTATAGAACTACTCTGCTTTGTCATGTTCAATAATATCTGGACGTATGTAATAGGTAAATATAGTGAACAAATCAGTTCTGAAGTGAGGATAATAACAAACCCCCAGAACAGAAATTCTGAGTAATTTTCGATTTGAACTTTTCAACAAATACCGACAGAATGTACAATCGGACTATGAAATGAGTTACAGTATCAAAACTTGAAACCTTATAACTTTTATACTTCAATAAAAATGTATATAATTATGAAAAGTGTACTTTCGATTTTCTTAACTGTTTGTGTGTTGGGTTGCGGAGACGATAATGTAACAAATACACGATCTAAAGCGTCACGTAATATTATGGATTATATGTTTAGCGGTGAAGAAGGCACAGAGTATTGGACATCCATTCAGAATTCACGAATAGATACGAATGGTATAACAAAAACTGAAAATAGAGACACGGCTATCTATCGGATACTTAATCGTAACTACCTTCATCCGATTTTTGGGTCATGTTTACGCTTAGCGATTTCTCGCATACAAAATGACCCTAAGAGGATAGATACACTATGTTTACAAATAAAAGAGGGTACAATATATTCTGTTTACTCCAATGTAAGCGGGGGAAAAACCGAATATTTAGAACTGCTGAAATCGCCTATACAACAAGGTACAGTTGTAAACAATACGGCATTTCCTATGGTGATTTCTGATCTTGATGTACCGATTGTGATACCTGCCGGTTCATTTAATACAATTGTTATGAAAGGCGAAAAACCTCCCATTGTTGATGAAATCTCCGTTTTTAAAAGTACGAGAGAAACTTACTTTGCAGAAGGTGTTATGTTTTGTAAGTCCGTTGAAAAAAATACTTTGACATACAAAAAAAACAATAAAGCGGTTACGTATTTTAGTGAACAGCAACTTATACTTATTAAGAAAAATTAGTTTGTAGCGGCTTAATGAACTGATGTATATTGACATATTCATTAAGTGAACACTTCAGAATGAATAGAAAGTGGATATGTAATTTTATCTCCTTACTGTGAGGCGGTGATATTGTTACGTGCTGTTGTATCAAGTTTTTTTGTGATACAAACATGATTGATGTAATATTATGTACACAGAACAATATACTTCATAATTACTATCGTTACTTCCTTTCCGCAAAGATAGAACTTCGCCGAAAATCACGTACCTCTAACACTAAAACAAGAAGCAGTATTTACTCTAGTACTTAATCAGTAAGAATGTGGCGGATTTTCGATTTTTCTTTTACCGGAACTTTGGCAGATTTGCCTTTGTTACGATAAACATTTTTTCATACATAATAAGGAGATAATTATGAATATCTCTCGTTACATCATATACTTTTTGTTTAGCGCAGCCCTTACCTTAGCATCATGTTCTAATGACGACTCGACAAGTACGAATGGTAGTGGTTCTTCCACAATGAGTGCAAAAGTAGATGGTTCGGACTGGATGGCGAGCATAAACGGAGCAAAGAACTCGAATGGTCTGGTCTCCTTTGCCGGACAGGACGGCAATGTACGTCGGATACATTTTAATATTATGGCAACCCAAACGGGTACTTATGATATAGGTGGTACAGTGATCAACCCTAACATGGGCCAAATGAGCGAAGGCACAAAGGTATGGACTTCAGGACTTGGTATGGGAACAGGTAAAGTAATTTTTACCAAATTGAGTGCTTCGGAAGCGGAAGGAACATTTACCCTTTCACTTTCTCCCGTAACAAGCACGGGTGCATCGGGTACAAGAAATGCTACAGAGGGAAAATTTTCGCTTAAATTCAATTAAGCAATAAGGAGACCATAAAGAGTGTAAAGGCAGTATGACCATAATCATCTTACTGCCTTTTGGTTTTATATTATATGTTTAACGGCGATTCATCATCAAGACTTGATAAGCTGTTTCGGCATCATTATGATGTAAAAATTCTTGACCGATTCGGCTAATTGTTTTTTCCGATCGATTGTGAGTATGAATTGTAGCATACAATGCAGCCCAAGCATTTCCCGAAGCCAATTCAATATCAACGGAGTCAGCGTGTATAACGTCGGGAAATTGTGGGAAAGCCGTATCCAACTCCGGTAATGTTTTCATTGAACCCAATTTTGCTAAATCTGCGCCTGTAAGAAAAGGGCTTGTTCTGATGTTCTCCGGCAAGGAATCGATACCTATACCGTTCCAACGTGGTTTTTCTACCTGAAACAAAGCATCACCATGTGCACGACAATACCAATCATACCCCATGCGGGCTGTAAGATCCATTTTTCTCGGATCAACTTTATCATCCGTAAAAACGGATTCAGATACATGGAACAATTTCACTTCCAATAATAATATTCTGCCATTACCTCCCTCTTCCTCAAAAAGAGGTATATATTTATGTAAGGTACATTCCATGGCATAAGGCGATTCGGCGACAAAAGGCGGTTGAACTAATGAGCTTTCGCGCTTATGAAGTCCTGCTTTTTCAAACTCACTTATCTCGGCATCGTATTCGCATGAGGCGAGTGATATTTGCTCCGTCATGGCATATGTTACCGTACTGATTGTGCATTCACCCGTTTCGAGAATATTCGTTAACGTATCCTTTGCCTTGCCCGATATGGAACTTATCGCAGGACCTATTGCTACAATGGGCGGTTTTGAAGAATAAGCATTAAAGAAGCTGAAAGGCGATACATTAACGGTACCGTTTTTACTTTGTGTTGTCACTAATGCTATGGGACGGGGAGCAACACCGCTTAATAAAAGCTGATGTCTTTCTCTATGTTCTAAGTCAAAAGGTTTGATTGTTCGCATGGTGTGTAGTTAAACAGATCTAAATAAGGTACAAGTATCGTGATAAACTACGAAAAAAACAAACTAATTACACTAATATCTAAAGTCTGTACTCTGTTTCCGACACACGCAATATGTAGCTATGTATTATATTGTGTAAGAGATGTTTTACAGGAAGAGTAGGGTGCTTTGAAACTTAAAAAATCTAATATGAACAGAGAGAAAATTGTAGTTTTATGGACAGGCATATTAAGTGTAATAGTCGGTCTGTTTATAACACAACATATTGTGATGTTAAACCATGACGTTGCAGTGCACTATACATTTGCAGATTATCTGATAAACGGTGCAAAACCGTACGATGATTTTGTTGATATGAATTTTCCTATGATATGGTACATAAGTGCGATACCTGCTTTTGTGTCGAAATTATTACCGACCGAGAAACCGTTAGTGTTGTATGTATATTTTACTGGAATAATAGCATCTTTGTTGTATTATTGCTGGAAGAACTTGAGTGATAAATATCGCTCATCTTATGAGGAATATATACCCGTAATAATAATATTGACTTTTTCAGTATTGTTTGTATTTCCTTTTCTCAGTAACTACGGACAAAGGGAACAATTGATTTGTTTTTTACTTTTACCCTATATGTTAAATATAAGAAGGAGAATTGAGAATAGATCTGAAGGCAATAATGGAATATATGTAGGAATTTGTCTTGGAATAGCGATTGCACTAAAGCCGCATTATTGTCTAGTTGTTGTAGGGGTGGAGATGTACAGATTATTCTTATCAACAAGTGTAAATAAGCCCTTCTTTACTAAGGAGACAATAAGTGCTTTGTGCTTTTTGGCTCTTTATATTGTCAGCACATTTTTACTCTTTCCTGAATTTAGCGAAGTATTGCAATTAGCCGCAATGAACTATTCCCGATTAAATATCGCGGAAACTGCAAGTATAGCGAAATGGCAATGGCTGATTATGCCTACGGCGTTAATATTCGCAGCACGTTATTACAAATTGAGATTATATATATCTGAGATATTGTTGATAGCTGCTTGGATTTGTGCTTTGATAGGTATTATACAAAGGCAGGGATACGATTATCATATTATCCCTGCCGAATCATTCGGTAAGGCATCATTGCTTATTGGGTTGTACTTCTTTTCCGGTAAATACTTTTCGGAACATATAAAAAATAAAATAGTACCTTTAGTATTTAGTGCAAGTTTGATACTTATTGTATGCTTTTATATTTCCGTACCTGTTCGTTTAGCACAGAAAGGACACCTGCTTAGTTCGGAGTTGATACCGAGCACATGTACAATTATAGAAAAATATGCGCATAAAGGAACCGTTTATAATCTTACGACAGAAGTACCACCTACGTATCCGTCTGTGCTTTACACAACGGCATCACCGGTAGGAAATTATACGTGTTTATGGTTTATTCATAACTTTTATAAGGATACGCCGAAGAAACAGTATGCCGTTTTTCCTTATCATACATTAAGGACGATGGGAGAGACGGAGAAAAAAATGTTTTATTCGGTTATTAAATCATTGCAAAAGGAAAAACCGGACCTAATCATGGTATCGCAAAAAAACAAACAATTCTATTTCGAAGGAAAACAAGGTTTCGATTGCATAGCGTATTTTAATCAGGATTTGTCATTCAAACAATTTTTTTCTAATTATAGATTGGTTGATTCCACACAATCGAAATATTTCTATAAAAATATGCAATGAAAAAAATTACTTTAACCGTTTGCCGTCGCCTTTAGTATAAGCAATTGAATAAAACCCGACATCATCTTTTGTCGTCGGTGTTTCGGGATGTCCTTTATACATGCTTAACAATTGCATTTTTACATACACATCGTTTTTGGTTTTAAGTACTAAAACATTTGTTGCTTTTTGGGCTACGGTATGGTTAGGTGCGCCGCTATATGCTAAGAACTGGTTTGTGATAATACATTTAGGGGCTGTGCCTGCATATGTTGTGTCATCTTGCTTAAAGGAAACATCGGCGGGCGCAGTAGTTAATTGTGTATATGTGCTATCCATAACAACACCCATGGTTTTACCATTCGGGTTAACTGTACCTGAATTGAGAAAGATAAATCCTTTATTGATGAACGTATTGATGAGTACCTTATAGGTCTCCGGTTTTGCAGGGTCAAAATCCAATGCTCGAAACTTGATATCCCACTGGTCGGTAGAAGCTTTTGAAGGTGGTACAATGCTATCTCCCTCGAAAGAATAATAGAGCCATCCGTCAGTAAGATTAGGTTCCAAATCGAAGACGGTTTTTATCTCTAAAGTTTTGTTTGTATTATCAGGTGCTGTGGTGATTTCATCGTCCTTGCAACCGCTAAAACCGAGAGAGAGCATACAAAGAAGAGATACCGAGGTTAAGAATTTATTCATGGGTTAATTATTGAAGTGAATATAATATTCAAAATTACCTATTTGTATGCTAAAACTTCATACTTTGTTGTGATGGTTAGGATGGAAGTAAGTCAACTTATATCTCAAATGTAACTGTTGCGGACACTTCGTATATACTAAAACACCCACACCGGATTTGTTACGCCGATGTGGGTGTTTCTATTCAACAAACATTCGTTTTATCTATTAGGGATTGTCCTCCGATAAAGGTATTGACTCGGATAGATTTTTTGACTTTGCAGACCAATTTATCTTACGAGTTACGAACATAATGATTGCCAATAAAACAAACAGTCCCAAACTGCCTGCAAGCAAGGATGCTTCTTCCATACGAACGATGACATAAATAAAAGTATATAGCACGGACATTACCATACCGACTATAAGTGCAAATTTGCCGGACTTTATAATGCTGTTGCCATATAATACTACCAGCCCTATGGTCATGAGGGCGGCAATCAAGTATGCGATATCAAAGCCCATATATTCGCTGAATGAAAGCTCCAGTGCATAGAACAAGGATAAGGCAGCTCCTATAAGTACATAATGCAAAGGGTGCACATATATTTTGCGTGCCATTTCAATAATAAAGAAAGCCAAAAAGGTCATGCCGATAATTAAAATGGCATATTTAATAATCCGTGATGCGCGCTGATATTGGTCGGCCGGAAGGAATAATTCAACGGAAAAAGCCGAACTGTGAATATCTTGCGAATCATCTTTCCAAAATTGAGGGAAATTTCTATTTAACTGAAGCACTCTCCATTTAGCTGTGAAACCGTTTGTTGTTACTTCTCTTTCATCCGGTAAGAAAGCACCCGAAAACTTCGGATGAGGCCAGTCTGCTTCCAAACGTGTGGTAGTTTCGCTTCCTACAGGAACAATACTAAGCGAGTGGCTACCTTTTAAAGAAAGAGATAAATTAAAAGCGAGTGAGTTATCGATTTTTGTGATGTCGAGCGGGAATTGGGCGTGAATTCCTGATTTCAGAACATTATTAACGATTCCCGGCTGAAATAAATAATTACTATCATCGGTATTAAATGTTACGTTTTCTTCAATACCCCTTAAATCACTGATACCGAGCGTTAACACCGATCTGTCCCAATGCAAAAATTCATCCGTAACACCTAAACTGTGTGCCTTTTTCAGCAATTCGTTAAAATTTCCCTTCAAAGAAATTTTCGTGGAATACACCATTGCTTCATATATGCCTCTATAACGTTTTTCGGGATTTATTGTACCGTTTACGGCAAGGTCTTTTGGCAAAAAATGCAGGTATCGTTCCGTTTTGGCAAGCGTATCATAATAAGGTACGGAAAGTATCGGACCGGCAATCGTTTGTTCATTGCCCCAGCTACTTGTTACTTCGGAAACAGTTTCCGCTCGATAACTATCACGTTCTTGTATTAAACTTGCTATGAAAAAAGTAGGTACGAGCAATAACAAAGTTAAAGCTGCAATCAGGAATGCTTTAAGTCCAGCCGAATGAGTGAAGGACGGCACATAGCGCTCAGGTGTTACCATAAATAAATAAAATCCCGTAAATGAATAAAATTACCTTTGCCGATAATGGCAGAGGTTCATGTACTACATATAAAGATGGTATTACTGGACTTTAGGCGTTCCATAGAAAAGATGAGATACAGACGACAAATCTTGCAAACGTATTTTAGAAGTACTTAATTTTCCTTTGCAGCGTTTGAGCAATATCCTGCGTCTAATGTGTAATAAAAGCAAATACAGATATGAACGGCAATGAATCACAGTTAATAGAGCAAGCCAAACGAGGCAGCAATAAGGCATTTGCATTATTGTATGAGCGGAATGTATCTGCTTTATACCGTTTTCTGAAACAGTTTGTTAATAAACACGATAATGACGATATAGAAGACTGGGTACAAAGAGCTTTTGTAAAGGCATTCACAAAAATTGAAAGTTTCGAGGGCAAATCACGTTTTTCGACATGGCTTTTTCGTTTGGCGGTAAACGAAATGAGAAGCGATATGAGAAAAATACCTCTATTACCCTTAGAATCCATTGCCGATGAAAATTATGAACAAGAAGATATATATGCCGATGACTTTATATGGGAAATGACAATGAAGGAGTTATTGGATGAAGTTTCGGCTATAAAAAAATCCGTGTTTATACTGTATGAAGTAGAGGGCTATTCTCATACTGAAATTGCACATATTCTGGGAATTGAAGAAAGCACCAGTCGTTCGATATTGACACGCACGAAACACTATTTACGAAAACGATGGATTTCAATAAAGGAAAACAGTATATGAAAATATCCAACTTTTATGATGATGAAGATTTGCCGAATGAGACGGCAAAAAAAAGGATGTGGGTATCCATCAAATCATCCTTACCACACAAAAAAGTCACCATTCTTACTTTCGATCGGCGGAGTTTTATATATGGTATGG
>JALHLL010000002.1:0-8335 GCA_022844575.1 bacterium | reverse complement strand
CATCGGTTGTTTTATTCCTATGTTCCATGGGAGCATATTCAACCTATGAACAATTTACAGGTAATAGTGAGCAACTTGAAGTAAAAGCGAATACGGCATATCAGGTTGCCATAAAGGAATTTGAACGTGCGGTACCTACTTCCGTCACAAAAAATAGTACGAATGAGGAAATTCTTGAAGAAAGAAAAAAACATATTGCTCTTATTGATGAAGAAATCGGACATATTTATAAGGAGTTCTCATCACCCGACCAAGCAGAAATTCGTCAAAATAAATTACGCCGTTTATATAGAATGAAACTTTCCATTCTGCTTAACATGGTGGAAAACGGAGAAATGGAATTATGAAAAATATAATAACTGTCATAGTAAAGTTTTTTGACAGACCACTTAAAATACTGATGCTGATTGCAGCGATTCTTTTTACTTCGGGAAATGCCTTTGCCGATAGAGTAAAAAAAATTGAGCGTAAAATATCGGTGAAACCGGATCAGGGTATAATCCTTGCAAATTTTTCAAATGCTGATTTAATTATTAAATCTCATGATAAATCGGAAATTTCTTATTCCTTGACTGTAACAATAAAAGCAGATGATGCCGATGATGAGAATGAGTTTATAGATTCGATATATTTTAAGGAGAGAAATTCCGCTAAAGAAGTTATTCTCCAAATGATAGATCATGCTCCGAACAATGAGCAAACGGACATAACAATTTTCGGACTTCAGTTCGGCGATGTTTTTAATAAATCAGTAAAGGGTGAAATATATTTACCCCTATCAGCATGGGTTAATATAGGGATGAGGTCGTGTAAGGCGAATATTGATGCAATAACGGCGGAATTAAAAACCGCAGGTGATCATAATGCACTTACTCTGAAGAACTGTAAAAACATTAAAAGTATCAGCAATAAAAATGGAACAGCAAAACTAAGTGAATGTGCAGGTAATACGTTGGAAATAGAAGGAAGGAATGGTACATATTCTTGTTACGGTATTAACGGAATGTTGACAATTAATGCTCCTTATTCTACCATAGAAGTAAAAGATTTGATAGGGAAACTTAACGTACAGTCTCGCAGTGGTATTATAAAATGTAACAATATAAGCGAGGAAGTGATGTGCTCGGCAGATTATTCCACAATTAAAATGGAGAGAATAAAGAGGAATATGACGGTTTCAGCAAGAAGTTCCACCCTAAATTTTACGGAAGTGAATTCTGTTAATGTGGATGCTGATTATTCGACAATCAATATTCGTAAATCAATTGTACAAGATTCTGCAAGGGGTGTGGAAATAGTAAGTCGGTCGGCAACGATACGATTAGATGAGATAAAAGCAAAAGTAGATATTGAAGCGCCGTACAGTAAAATAGGTTTTCGTGAAGTAAACGGTAATATCGGCTGTATCGGTCGTTCATCCACAATTACGGGAGTGCGTACAGAGGGAAATCTTGATATCTCTTCCGATTATGGTGTTCTTGAATTCAGGGAAATAAAAGCAAAAGTTATTCGTGCCGAAACTACGAATGGTAATATTCGCTTCGGCCTATTAGAGCAACCTGAAAAACTAATTATGCACGCTCCGCATGGGACAATAAGTATTACAGTTCCGCACGGCTTTGATGGTAAAATACATTTGAACGCTTTGTCAGGGATTGATTCCAATTTGGATTGTTTATCAGGTCAGCCGGATACGAGAAAGTTTGACGGAAAATCACGAACAGGCAAAATCTCTGATATAAGTATTCGTGCTGCAAATATCCTTTTTAATGAAAAATAATTTATAGGTTTTATACAATGATAAAAAATATTATACTTCTTGCCGTTACATTCACATTACTACCCCTGTCAATAGTTGCAAATACCGATTCTGTCTCCGTAAGCCGAGATAGCACGGATGTTGACGAAGATTTTTGGTTTAAGTTTGATAAAGATTTAGGATTTAACAGAGTAAAAGATTTTTCTTTTAGTCTGGATTCAAATGAGAGGGGTGTTCTGGAGTTTAGCTATGGACAAATGATGACAAAACACGATAATATTATGGACAATTCTTTTGCACGTATCGGTTCACTTCACATGAAAATAGGGTACTTTAATGATACGGTAACGGGTAGTAGAAGACATAAACTGCCTATGTACGATTTTGAAGGACTGATGTGCTTCACATACAATTCGGTTGATATAGGCGGTGAAAAAGAATCCGGTAAAATAGAAGGTAATACTTGGCAATTTGAATTTGCCGACAGAGATGCGTTAGGGTATGATTTGGGTAGCGGTTTTGCTATTATGCCTTATTATCAGAATAGCTCATTATTTTGGGGCGGATATGATTTTTCCTCAGTTTCACCGCCTGAGCCATTACATCGTTTTACACAAGGATTACGATTCGGTCATGGCAATGAAGGTGGGGTAATGTTACAATGCACTGAAAATATAGCCCTTACGGCATCTTATTCATTCAATAATATTTTTCCGCGTCACGTGTTTTGGCAATGGGTCGTATCCGAAATTGTGTATCAAAGTGCTGACGGACTCGCAAACGGCTTTGTGTCGTTGATTAAAAAAAGAGCCACTTTTGCCGCTCCCATCGTACATTTCGTATTGCGTAATGCCATATCTTACGGTATGTATGAATTGCGTAAGAAAGGAATGAACTGGCCTTTTGAATCGGAAAAAGCATTAGGAGTAGAGCAGTTTAGGGTTGGCTTAACCTTTATGTTTTAATTCTACATTCGTATCTTGCGCTTCTTACGTACAAGCACAAAATATGAAACTGTTAGACATATACATATTAAAGCAATTCATCTCCACACTTGTTTTTGCTCTCTTAGCTCTAATCCTTGTTTTTATAGTTGTGGACATGGTGGAGCATCTGGATGATTTTATTGATAAAAAGGCGACGACAGGTGTAATATTCGAGTTCTATCTTAATTATATACCATGGATGTTGAAATTATTAGTACCGATTGCCATGTTGGTTGCTGCACTATTCAGTATCGGTAAATTATCCAATTTGAGTGAGATTATTGCCATGCGTTCAGGTGGCGTAAGTCTGATGCGATTAATGGTACCTATTGCCATTTTCAGTATAATAATAAGTATGGGGCAGTTATACTTTAATGGTTGGGTGATTCCGAAATCGAATGAAAGGAAATTGGAGATAGAGCGTAAATATCTTGGCGCAAGCGGCACGTCCGTTTCACTTTATAATCTGTATTTGCGTGATTCGCCTTTGCGTACTATTATCATGCAATTTTATGACGGTTCACAAAAAAACGCCAATCAAGTGACCATTGAGGAATACTCGGACGAAATACATCCCCGCATGACAAAAAGAATTGACGCTAATTATATGCGATGGGATAGTTTAAAAAAAGTATGGAAATGCACCGATGTGATGGAGCGGACATTCGGTTTCGATAAGATACAAGTGAAGTATCACAAGGAATTAATTCAACCCCTGCATATAACACATGATCAGATCATACAATTACAACGATCGCCTGATGAAATGAATCTTGATGAATTACGAGATTACATTGCTGTAGTTTCTCTGGGCGGTAAGGATGTACGCAGACAATTGATTGATTATTACGGACAATATGCATTCCCATTTGCCAATGTTATTGTGGTATTTTTTGGTGTTGCTTTTGCATCCGTTCGACGTAGAAATGGGCTGGCGATACAAATAGCCGCCGCAATGGTAGTATCTTTTGTCTATTTGGTTTTTCTGAAAATCGGACAAGCAATCGGATACTCTTACGATATAGATGCCGCTCTTGTCGGCTGGTTACCAAACATTATTTTCTTTGTTATTGCTATCGTAACCGTGTGGAGAACTCGCACTTGATTTGTTTCTATGAAGTGGATAAAATCCTATTATAATGTTTCACAAGATATAAATTAGCACAGAAGCGAGCTATCATTAAGGAAAGTGCTGCGCCTACTGCTCCTACCGGATGCACAAACCAAAGCAAACACACCATAATGCCGAAAATAAGCCCGACTTCTATAATAGTGGATGCCGTTACTAAAGTGTTCTTGTGCTCATTAATAATAACGGAGCGTAACATGGATGAGTACACGGAAAAAGCGGGTAACAATACCAAGATCCTCATCGGAACTATGGCAAAATCCGCAAGATTCGGCTTTAAACCATACCATGAAATCAATAACTCACTACCCAAAGGAGAGAATGCAATAATTCCGAGTACTGATGTTGTGATTAATGCCATTGCATTACCGAACTTATTTAGCGGACGATGATTTTTATTCTTCTCACCAAGCAAAGCAATTCCTACTTCCTGATAGGCGAAACCGAAACTTCTGAAAAGAAAAACAAAAGAATCAACAATCGGAAAAACCGCCCATGACTCGATGGGCATTACACTATGACCTATAAAAAATGTAAGCATAGGCGAAACACCCATGCTTATAACCGATGTTAACGCTAATGGGTAGTAAAATGAAACTACTCTTTGTCTTGTAAGGTTTTTACCATAGTCCGAAACTTTATTTCTGACATTTCTGATGGCTTTACGAGCCACATATCTTGTCCATAATGCCTCAATAACAACACCTGCCGAAAGTCCGGCTGCTCCTACAATAACACCTTCGACATTTAAAAAAGCTAAAATATACGCAGTTGCAAGCATAGAAAGTAAACGAGCCACTGTGCCAAGAGCAACCCTTTTGGTCAATCCATTACTTATCAGGATTCCTTGATAAAATCTTCGGAAGCCGATGGCTGCAGGCCAGGGTATAAGTATTATAAAAGCTATATGCACTCTCCAGGCAATCTCCGGCGGTATGTTCAGAAGAGAATCGGCTATAAAATCAAATATCGGCGGAATAATGGCGATAAGCATAACAAGCGTAACCGCACCGTTGAGCACGGTTGAAAACCTGCCGAGTTTACGTAAAGAATCCGCATCTTTTACTAACGCTATCGATGCACTTAACATCATAATAATCGGTGATTCCACCAACATTGCCAAAGGATGAGCAATACCGTAAGCGGCCAGATTTAAAGTAGAATCGGCAAGCCGAGCGATAAAACTTGTAAGGATTGGTCCCTCTAAAGCCATCATTAACCATGTTGCCGATAGTGGAGCCCAAAAATGGAATATCTGTTTATAGGTGAGATTTTTTTCTTGTGAAAGCATTATTAAGGTTAGAGTAAACAATGTGAGTATTGCTCACAATACAATAGACTATAAACGAATATAGAGTACTTTTTATTCCTTTTGTGGAGGGAATCCGAATTTAAACTACAAACGGAACACTATGAGTATAGTGTTCCGTTTGTAAAAGTTCGCCAAATATTATGGCGATTGAGATTAAAGCCATTATGATACAATTGCTTTTATATATTATTTGCAGTGATATATAAAAATTTTCTTTTTCCGGCTTTGAATAGTCGTCGTGTAGAAATATCAATCATTTCATTAATATCGGAAATACGCTCATTATCAACGGAAAGACCTCCCTGTTGAATGAGTCTTTTTGCTTCGCTTTTGGAAGTGACAATTCCCGCCATTGTGATAATATCAATAACATGTGCGGGTGAAGCCAAATCCATACTCATTTGCTCAATTTCATCAGGAATATCTTTTTTAACGAAAATACGTTCAAATTCTTCAAAAGCTGATTGAGCTGCCTCTGAACCGTGATAAATTTCCACGATTTTCATTGCTGTTTCTACTTTGGCATTACGCGGATGTACGCTTCCGTTTCTTAAGCCATTTTCTTTTTCAGCAAGAATTTGTTCACTGTACCATGCACCGTATTTCATATAACGCACAATCATTGTATCGGGGATTGACATAACACGTCCGAACATTTCACGAGGAGAATCCGATAAGCCGATATAATTATCCAATGATTTGCTCATTTTTTCCACGCCGTCCGTACCTTCTAAAATAGGCATAGTTAAAATACATTGCGGCTCTACTCCGTATGCACGTTGTATTTCCCTTCCAACCAATAAATTGAATTTCTGGTCTGTTCCGCCTAATTCGACATCGGATTTGATTGCAACAGAATCCATTGCTTGTGCCAAAGGGTATAAAAATTCGTGAATTGAAATCGGTTCACCTGATTTATAACGTTTGGTAAAATCATCACGTTCCAGCATTTGTGCAACGGTGAATTTTGCCGATAGACCGATTACATCCTGAAATGTCATTTTGCTCAACCACTCGGAATTAAAAACCATTGTAAGCCGTTCTTCCGAAAGTACTTTTAATGCCTGTTCAAAATAGCTTTGCCCGTTTTTTTGTGTTTCTTCGATTGTAAGAGGAGGGCGGGTTTTTGATTTTCCCGTCGGATCGCCAATCATACCGGTAAAGTCACCGACAATAAGAGTAAGATTATGCCCTAACTGTTGAAAATCACGCATTTTTCTTAATACGACTGCATGTCCAATATGTAAATCCGGACGGCTGGGATCACAACCTAATTTAATGGTTAAAGGTTTATTTGTTGTTATCGAACGTTCTATTTTTTTTGCAAGTTCTTCTTCTGGAATAATTTCCGACGCATTAAGTCGGATAATATCCATTTGCTCATTAAGTGATGGGAACATAATAATACTTAAGATACCTTTGAATATTGGTAATAGCGTTAACGTTGATTTGTATTGATTATTGACGTATTTCGATTGTATTTGCAAGTGAGCCAAGCATTTCTATTTCACAAACAACATTTTCACCTGTTTGTACCCAACGTGGCGGATTATATACCTTGCTTCCGTTTAATTCCAGAAAACAACCTGTCCCGCATGTACCCGAACCGATAACATCACCCGGATACAGTGTAACACCATAACTTGCTCTTTCTATTATTTGGGCAAAAGTCCAGGTCATATCCTTCACATTCCCTTCTGATATTTTTTCGCCGTCAATAAATGTACGCATTGTCAAATCGTAAGTATTTCCATTAGGTGTTGATATTTTTCTGCTTTCAAGTTCATCGGGCGTTACAAGCCAAGGTCCTAAAGCCGTTGCAAAATCCTTACCTTTAGCGGGACCTAAGTTTAATTTCATTTCCTGCATCTGCAAAGCTCGTGCGCTCCAATCATTCATTATAGTAAAACCTGCAATATGTGTATCCGCTTCAGTTGCTGAAATATTTATTCCTTCCTTACCTATTACTATGGCGATTTCCAATTCAAAATCACACTGATTGAGATGAAGCGGTTCAACAGGTATTATTCCCGGACCATATACTGCCTGATGATTGGTAAAGTAAAAAATAGGGATTTCATAAAATTCGGGTATCATTTCCAGCCCTCTGTTTCGCCTTGCCGCCTCGACATGTTGCTTGAAAGCATAGCCATCGCGCATCGAGGTGGGACGTGGAACAGGCGAACATAAATGAACCGATTCCATACTATAAATACCACGTTTTGGAAGTGAAACATTGTTACTGATTGCAGTATCTATCTTCTTGGCATCATCCATTGCAGAGTTCCCTTGACGAAGGAAGTCAATTATTTCACTGGGTATATACGGTAATGTAAGAGAGAGTTCCTGTTTGTAATGTTCGTGTGCGATTTCTAAATCTATTATTTTATTGTTAGTTAGAATACCTATGCGCTTAACGCTGTCGGCAGGAGAGAACGTAACGAGTTTCATGAATTTTTATTCTTTTTTGTGAATGAATCTGCACTGTTATATTTGTGGATACGAAATTACCAATTCAAACCTGTTTAGTAAACAAGTTTAAGACAAGTGGGAGCAACGATTTCTGCTCCGTACTGTTATTCATACACCCGGTGAATATGTAATACGTGATGACGTGGGGAAAGAACAATTAAAAGTTTAAATAAAAGGGGGTTTTATGAAACATTTCAGACTCTGTGTACTTATTCTTAGTGTAATTATGCTTCAACATGTGGCGTTTGGCTTATATGTTGTACAAGCAAAAACGGAGAACAGACAATACGGCTTTATTCCGAATAAGGGACAATGGAGGTCGGACGTTCTGTGGCTTGGGCATCTTAAACACATGAATGTATGGGTTACCAAAACAGGTGTCAACTTTGATTATAGAGTTGTTGAAAAGGCAACTGATAAATCAAGTTCGACTTTGGGGTCTAAAAGCGACGATAAATGGAAAGTCGAAGGACACAATGTTCGCATGAGAGTTGTTGGTGCTGCCGGAACGGCTCAGTCCGTAATTGCTGATGCGAACGGGTCACATAATAACTACTTTTTTGGTAATGATGAAAACAAATGGATAACGAATGTACCTATTTGTAACAAAGCAATCATTTCGGAAATCCAAAAAGGCGTAGATATGGTTCTGTCAATACAAGACGGTATGCCACGCT
>JALHLL010000001.1:5915-51325 GCA_022844575.1 bacterium | reverse complement strand
CTTTGCCTCTCTTTGACTCAACTCTCCTTTTTCTACCGCATCAATTACCGATAATTTGAAGGATAAACTGTAGTCCCGTTGAGTACGTTTAACTGATACCTTAGTCCTTGTTGACATTACTACTTCTCCTATAATGTGTCAACTTATTCTAGGACGGGGCAGTGCAAGATTATAAAAAGGCGGTTTTACCGCCTTTTTTATTTTGCGATGACATGGTTTGACTTATTATAGCTCACGATCATTAGCTATTCCATTTTCAAAATCCGTACAGTTTTGCAAAGTAGTACGAACTATTTCTTCTAATGCTTCATTGGTGAAAAAACCCTGATGTGAGGTAATCAGTACATTGGGGAATGTCAAAAGGCGGGATATTACATCGTCCTGAATAATGGATTCTGACATATCATGAAAAAATATTTGTTCTTCTTGTTCATAGACATCAATTCCCAAATAGCCGAGTCTTCCTACCTTCAAAGCTCCGATTGCATCCTTTGTATTGACAAGTGCTCCTCTGCTTGTGTTTATAAGCATAACACCTTTTTTCATTATATCAAACTGTTCTTTACTAATAATATGTTTTGTTTCGGGTATTAGCGGACAGTGGAGTGATATAATGTCGGATTGTTGAAGTAGGAAATCGAAGGTTGTGTATTGCACGCCGATTTTTATCATCTCTTTCGATTCGGTAGGATCATAAGCAAGAATATGACATCCGAATCCTTTCATAATCGTACAGAAAGCACTTCCGATTTTTCCTGTTCCTATCACCCCGACAGTTTTACCGTAAAGTGTGAAACCATTTAGTTTTTCCAGTGAAAAGTTATTTTCCCTTACACGATTGTATGCTTTATGCGTTTTTCTATTAAGTGTCATTATTAAAGCTATGGCATGTTCGGCGACGGATTGCGGCGAATAGGAAGGTACTCTGAATATGCGGAGACCATATTCCTTGGCTATGGATATGTCAATATTGTTAAAGCCGGCACATCGTAATGTAATAATCTTTATGCCGAGTTCGGAGAGTTTTTTTAACACTTCTTTGTCTGCAATATCATTTACAAAAATGCAAATGGCATCGTGGTTCCGTGCCAATTCGGCTGATTCCGGACGTAAAGGAATATCGTAGTATGTAATCTCATGGGAGTATTCGCCAATTATTCTCTCAAAAAAATCTTTTTCGTATGATTTTGTATTGAATAGGGCAATTTTCATATTTATACCTATAAACTAAAAACTGTTGAAAATAAAAAAAGACCGCCACAATATGTGACGGTCTTTTTGAATGGACAAAATTACACTTGTTTATCGGACAACTGTCATTTTTTCACTAAATACTGAACCATTAGATTCTACACGAACAATGTACATACCCGATGATAACTGTTTTGTATCGAGAGTTAAAACATTATTATTTAATGAATGTAAAACTCGAGTAGGAATAACTGTCGTACCGAATAAATCGGTAACTGTTAAGCGTATATCGGATGAATTAGCATTGTTAACAATGATTGTCGTATTATCATTTGCAGGATTCGGTTGAATACTAATACTTGCATTTTCACCGGTATTATTATTTCCTTCGCCTTCAATTATTTCCCATTCGGTATCGCTGTCACTTGTTTTTTCAAGCGGCTGTAACGCTAAGTTCAAGTTGTATTTCTCGTTAAGATAAGCGAATGTTAGTTCGCGCATATCTATATGAGAAGCATTATATACTAAAACTTCAGGTATTTGTCCTGCAAAAGGATGAGCAAAAGCCGAACCTTCAACTCTATTATGATAACGAGTTCCTTCGGATACCGCACCAATACCGACCTTTGAAAAATCAGGTGCTATGGAGTTATCGTTGAATGGCGAAGAATATGTAAAGCGATTGAGCGACCAACCGATTCTTTCTCCATTGTATGTAAACTGAGCAAGATAATTGGTATTTGCAGAGATAATACGCGAAGAATAAAGTATGGAATTATCCCAAGTTCCGAAATATATACGACCATTAAATACATACATTGAAAATCCGCTATTCGTTCCGCCTAATTCAGCAATAGTCTGATATCCGGCAATACTACTACCGGTGCGGAATACAACGAACATTGTTTTATGTCCGCCACCGTTTAGCACAGCAGAATTTTTAACTTCCATGCCTTTACCACCGGTAAAAACCATAGAGTTTCTATTGTTAAATAATGGCGAATTTGCCAAAAACATTGGGGTACGTGCATTGATTGTCTGTTCGGCATTATTATCATTACCTGAACGATCGTTCCATAGTGCTGTCGGAGAGTTATTAGGAGCAGTATGCGAAGTAGCATCGAGGTGAAGGACAAGATTTTGTGTCGGTGGAGCCATTGGGCCGAATAAGACACGTCCTGTGCCGAATCCTGCATCATTAGCATCATTTATAACGGATGCCGCAATGGAAGCCGAAACATTCGAGCCGCCAATTTGTGCATTTCCTATAAGAACAACATTGCCGGAACTTCCTGTAGGAATGCTTGCTATACGTGCGACAGGATTTGCTGCGATACCAAGATTTATTCTCTGGAATAATTTATTATCGGAACCGATAGATGTTACCGTTGTACCATTGCCGCCGTTTATTGTTACGACACTCTGACTATTCATCATAGCAGGTCCGATAACGGTAGCTTGTTTGTTGATAGTAACTGTTTCATTGTACATACCGGCTGTAACTTCTACACGACCTTCATTTGCAACGCCGCTAATACCTCCTTGTACAGTTTTTTTCGGACCTGTACCTATTGGTGAGTTTGTGCGATTGATACCGGTATTGTTATCATCACCATTTTGTCCATCTACATAAACAGCAGTAGGATTAACTTGATAAATCGAAACAGTACCACTTGTCTCGTTTGCACATAGTATCATTGGCAGTCCATTCGGGCTTTCATTTTCAGGGATAAAGACTAAACCCTCGGGTCCTAAATCGCCTTCAGTCGGATAGTTGAAGAGTGCATTAAATGAACGGGTATTTATGTAATCTACATATTTAGGTTTGTGAGCTTCCGTTATATCCCATACAGCAATTCCGCCTATACGCTCAAGTCCTATAAATGCTAAAGTACGACCGTTCACTACACCTACGGTTACTGCTTCCGGTTCGGGACCTTTGGAGGTGCTACGACCATCACGTGTATTGTTGGAATTACTTGCATTGAAGTTGTTAGGGAATAAGAATGCTGTACGACGCTCTAAATCATCACCGCTATCCCAAACTAAGTTACCATCGGCATTCCATATTGTAAATGAACGAGTGCCGAAGGTATGGAGCATCTCGAAAGTACCATTACCATCCAAATCGCCGCTTGACATTGAAGAAGCACTTAAAGTGCCGGTATTGACAAACGAAGTAATTTGCAAACGACCAAGATTTGCATCTTGTCTTAGGGTTGTTGCATTCGGGAAAAATACAGGATTTAACGGTACCCTTGTAGCATCACTAACTCTGCGTTCTTCACCAAAGCCGGAATAATCACGTGCATCACCTTCATTGGCAGTAATATAATAAGTTCTGCCGCCCGAAGTGAAAGAGGAAATAGCATCGGGCATAAATAAACCGTAAAGATTTTGCCAGTTACGGAAGTTAATGGATGCTGTGTTACCCGCGCCATCACGATCGCTGGCATCTAAAGCATTACTACGGTCAAAACTGATGATGCCTAATTCAATCGGGGTAGAATTAACAGTAATTGTTCCATTAGGAATCGCCGGTAAAACACTTCCGCCTACGCCGAAATCATTGTCATTTATAATCGCAAATGTATTGTCATCAATTCTTGCGAGACCTTCAACTTTTTCCGCTTGATCGTAACCGATAGAGGCAAGATGAACTGCTTTACGTTTGAAAACAGGGCGAACATTTGCAGCAACTAATTCATCATACGTTGAATTTTCAATTGTTTTACCCACCGCAAGAGAAGGCGGGTTGGTAAATGTGTTGGTAGCTCCGGTTAAGTTAATTTCAAAAATATACTTACGTGCATTTGGTCCTGTTGCATCATCACGCTCAACAACAAGAAAACGACCATTGCCCAAAGAAACGGCATCGCCAAGTTTGTCGCAAGTTTGCGCGCGTTCAAATATCGGATAAACAAATTCACCGGTTACGGTTTTGGTAACGATATCAAACTCAACAATTCGTAAGAAATTAGAATTTCTTGAAGTATTGTCATTTGTCAAATCCGGGCTATCAATACCACTCTGAATGAATGCGTATAATTTATTGCCCTCGATTGCAACTGCCTCGAAACCACGGTTATTGCGACGCTGACCATAAACGGCCGGTAATACTTCCGTTCCGAATGTACCATCAGGACGACTCGCGGCAGCGGCAGTACCCATCGGTATAAAACGGTCAATCATTATACCGTTCTGATCGAAATTATAGATTGCCGGACGATATTCATCAACAAGATAAAATGTACCATCAGGTGCGACAACAATTCCTTCCATGTCGCCACCCATTTCATCATTGGAAATCGGGTTGCCAAATAAGTCAACGCCAAACTCATCGGTATATGCCAAACCCTGTGCTTGTGCCTGAACATTTGGTTTTCCGCTTATAGGTGTTACACCATCAGTACGGAAAAGCGGTATTTGTTCGGTTATTGTTGTACTTTTTGTTGCAGGATCCAATTCAAAACGTACTATACGCGCCTGATAGTCGGGTAATGCGAATGGTCTTTTAACAACACCGCCGATATTAGCAGGTTCAGCATTCGGACCTCTATCAGGATGAGTGATAAATTTCATTTTACCGTCGGGTGTCGTACCTTCGTACCATAAGCCCGAAAAACCACCGAGCAAAATATCCTGACCTGCCGCTGTTGTTCCCATAAGCGGACGATTTTCCATCGTATATTTTTCGCATCTTGGTAAACCGCGACCCCAATCTTTTGTACCGAGAGGATAAATATCCGCTAATGTATTGTTAGTAAGATTGATGACAGCAACGGCATTGTTTTCCTGTAATGTTACCCATGCACGCGAATTATCGGGAGATACTGCTACATATTCAGGTTCGAAATCCTGAGCTACCGTTGCATTTGGCCCAAAAAGACGAATACCTTTTCCGAGTAATTCCTGACGGCGATTATTGTAAGAACTGAAATCGAGAGTTGTTACCGTTACATTTTGAACTCCGGCGGCAATATTCACAATGCTTATCGAGCCATTAGGGTCAACAGAATAATTGGAACTCGGTTCGCCTTCATTAGCTACAAGAATTTTATTTCCGTCATGGGTGAAAGTAACCATGTCGGGCTGAGCACCCACGGCTAATTGTGTTAATAATTGCCCTGATGTTGTAAGAAGCACAATAGAACCGTTGTCGGTACGAACAGGTGCTTCCATTGCTGCGGCTATAATGCCATTCTTAACAGCAACACTATTAACGGCACTACCATAAGGTGATAAATCAATAGTAAATGAAAGTGTCGGATTTTTCGGATTTGACAAGTTGATTGCATCAAGGCGAACAGCTACCGAACTTATCATATAAGCAGTTTTTGTTGCGGGGTCATAACTTACTATTTCGGCTGCTGACTGGTTAAATAAACCGGTAGAATATCTACCCAAGAACTGCAATGTTCTTCCCTGTGGGGGATATGCCTGCGATAAGGATGGCACATAATCGAATATGGCTATCGCAACAATAAACGCAGTGAAACAAAAAAACTTTGAGCGGAGAAAACTCATAATGGTTCCCTTATAATGTGAATGAGACCTTGCTACTGTATAGGAGAGCAAGTTAACTGAGCTAATGTTGGCTTTATGTTGTGATTTGATTATGATTTCTTAATGATTTTTGATAGGGATTTTATGATTTGGTAATAAGTTGTAGTCAATTATTCTTTACGCCAAAGCGAACATTTTTCTCATTACTATAAGTTCACTTGGCAGGGCTGAGAAATTTGCGGAGTTTTGCGGAAGTTATGTGTAACATCGGCGATTATTATGAATCTACGACTACTCTTTGTACTCTTTATACTTACATCAATAAGTGCTTGGTCACAGGGTGTCACGACCGGCTCCATAAGCGGTACGGTGTTTTCCAAAGCGCAAAATGATAAAAAGCGTACAGCTTTGGCCGGGGCAAGAATTATTGCCGTTCATGAACCGACCGGAACAAAGTACGGAGCTATTGTTCGCTCATCAGGACGATACACGATAAAAGGAATGAGAGTCGGAAGTCCATATTCTGTAAAGGTAAGTTATATCGGTTACAACTCAGCCGAACAGAAGAACATACAAGTACAACTCGGCGAGGAAACGGACATTTCCTTTGAACTTTCGGAAAAAGATACAAAAACGGAAGAGGTAATTGTCAGTGCACAACGTAGTAATGAACTTGATATATCGAAAACGGGTTCAGGTTCGGTTATATCCAATGAACAGATAACTGCCGCGCCGACTATTAACCGAAGTATAAGCGATTTTGCCCGAATTAACCCGCTTGCGAATCAGACACAAACAGCAGGCAATGACGGTTTGCAGGGTTTGAGTATAGCGGGGCAAAATTCACGATTTAATAATTTTCAGATTGATGGAGCTGTTGCAAATGATATGTTCGGTTTGGGCGAAGCAGGAACGGCGGGAAGTCAGGCAAATACGAATTTTATTTCATTAGATGCTATAGAGGAGTTAAAGGTTTCCGTATCCCCTTATGATGTCAGGCAAAGCGGATTTACGGGTGGCGTTGTGAATGCCATAACAAAAGCCGGTACCAATACGATGAGAGGTTCGGTATTTCTCTATGGTCGTAATGAGGACTTGGTCGGTTTAAGCCCTGATGCAAATCGCCGACCCTATGCACAATTCAGCGATTTTCAGATGGGTGGCAGATTAGGCGGCGCATTTATTGAAAATACGCTCTTTTTTCATATAACTGCTGAAACACGATTAAGACGAACACCTCTGGAATTAGGAATAAATGATCCGGGAGCTTTAAATAATTTTCCCGTATCGAAAAATCAGATTGATGAAATTGAAGAAATAGCGCGCACGAAGTACGGATATGATGCAGGTAATTCCGATTTATTTACATCGCGTAATAATTCTTTGAACATTATCGGTAGAATGGATTGGAATATCAACGAATCGAATAAATTGCAAGTAAGGCATAATTATACATATGGTTTGCAAGACCGTAATGTACGGAGGGACAATGCGAATTTTTCTTTATCAAGCCAATGGAATATATTTAACAGTGTGACAAATTCGACCGTAGGACAGTTGAATACAATGTTTCACGATATGAATTTTTTAGGTCTCAGTGCTGTTGATAATGTATTTAATGAATTAAGAATTTCATTTACATCCATTAATGATGAAAGAGATTTGCAAGGAAACTCTTTTCCCGAAATTCGTGTGTATTTGGGCGGAAATCAGAGTGTGTGGTTAGGTCCTGAACGAAGCTCGGCTACAAACGCGCTTAATCAAAAACAATTTGCTCTTACCGATGACTTTACATTATTTGCCGGAGACAATACAATAACATTAGGTACGCATAATGAATTGTATTTTTTTAATAATTTATTTATTCAGGATGCCTTTAGCAGTATGATATTTCCGACGGCAGAGGCATTTGCGAACGGTACACCTTCATTTTACAGAGTAAGTTATGCTAATACGAATGTAACGGGAGGAAATACACGTCCGCGAGCGCAATGGAGTATGTTGCAAACCGGTTGGTATATTTCCGATGAATGGACTGTTTCTTCCAATCTCAGAATTACAGGCGGTTTGCGTTTCGATTTACCGATATTTTTAGATACCCCCTATAGGAATGATACGCTCTCAAAACGTTTCCCCGGCTTTTCGACCGATCAATTACCGAATAATAATTTATTATTCTCTCCGCGTATTGGGTTTAATTATAATGTATTCGATGACAAAACTCTTATTATTCGGGGTGGTACGGGTTTATTTACAGGACGTGTAGCTGCGGTTTGGTTGGGCAATCAATATGCAAATACGGGTATGGATCTTTATCGTTCGGAATTAGGGCGAACAGGGGCAAATCAGGTTCTAATAAATGACCCCCGTACAAATACGCCTTTTGTATTTCCACTTAATACGCAATATGCAAATGATCCTTTGGTACCCGGTGACTCCACATATCCAGGACAACCGATTAGAACATCGGTTATAAATCTTACGGATAAAAATTTCCGATTACCACAGACATGGCGTTCAACATTTGGTATGGATTATAAACTTGATAATGGGCTGACTTTGACATTAGAAGGTATGTATAGCCAAAATAGAAATGAAGTGGATTATACGAATATGAATTTGCGTCCCTCCAAACGTTTTGCCATATCGCCGACGGACGGAAGGGCAATGTATGCACTCGGTTCAAGTTCGGATTCTTTGAGGACAAAAGACTTTACACAAGTTTTACTTTTACGTAATCGGAATGAAGGGTATCAGTACTCTGTCGTTTCTCAACTGTCACTTGATGCCAATAATCAATTTGTTCCGGGTATTTCGGCTATTATCTCTTATACATTCGGCAGGGCTTATGATATTCAGGCCGGACAAAATTCAGTAGCACTTTCCAATTGGCAGAACACGAATGCTGCCGATCCGAATAATGCAAGTTTGGCTCGTTCCAACTTTGATATACCGCACAGAATAATGACTAATGTTTCTTATACGTACTCATGGACTAAGGAGTTAAAAACCACATTCGGACTTGTATATTCGAGTAATTCGGGGCAACCGTACGGTTTTTCGTATTTTAATGATTACAACGGTGACGGTATTAACTTTAACGATTTGATTTATGTACCGAAGCGTGAAGATTACGGCACGAAAGTAATTGTCAATCAGCCGTCGGCAGGTACGGATTTGAGAACACCTTCACAGATTTTCGATCAGTTAATGCAGTTTATTGAAGCGAATCCCAAATTGAAAGAATATCAGGGAAAAATTTTACCGAGGAATGCGATGCGTGCACCTTGGGTTAATTTGTTGGATATGCGTATTACACAATTAATACCGACATTTTCAGGTCAAAAAATAGAGCTGACACTTGATATTCAGAATATACTTAATGTGTTTAATTCCGAATGGGGTTTGCAAAAGTATGTGGAATTTCAGAGTTTTGGTCTTATGGGGCTAACGACCGATCCGCAAACGAGAACGGTGTTCGATAGACAAAATCGTTTGATAATCAATTATAATGATCCGAATGCCGCAAATGGCGGGCAGGGTATCTACACGACGGATAATTTTTATTCGCGTTGGCGCATGCAATTGGGTATGCGTTATTCTTTCTGAAATTATTAATGAATTGTATGCGATATATAACTTTCCTATTGATTTTAGGTATCCTTAGTTTGAATACGGGCTGTAATGAGGATGTTCCGGTTATTCCCGACTTGGCAAAAGCAAAAATTCGTTTTGTAAACGGGATTTCCTTTGCCGAAACAATTCGTATTGATATTGACAGCTTAGTGCAAATAAGTTCGCTTGAGCGGGGGCAATATGCGTCGATTACGGAAGCAAAATCAGGTGGTGCTACACGCTGGCAGGTATATGATAAATTAAATTCCAAATTACTGTTTCAAAGTTTTTACACACTTGGCTCCGGTGGTAATTATTTGGTTTTTATGAAAGGATCGGCATCAAATACCGTTGGTTTTCTTGCCCCGCTTCCTGATACTTTAACAAGTCCGTTTATAGGGAAAGCAGCGTTGCGTTTTGTACATTTGGCTGAAAAAATCCCCGCCGATCCGGCTTTGGAGGTTTCCTCCGACGGGAATATTGTTACTCCGTTTTCAATTTATTCCGGTGATTATACACGGCTTTTTCCCATAGATGCAGGTACGCATTCAATTCTCGTGCATGAAGAGGGGAAACAGGAAAATTTTTGGGGTTCATTACCCGTATTAAACTTTGTTGCGGGTAAAGTATATACAATTTATACATACGATACTCCCGGGATAGATACACGTACAGGTGTAGGTTATCTTCCTCATTGATATTGAAGTTTTATTGTTTTTTAAAAGGTTTTTATGAAAATATTTCGACTATTAGTATTAGGTGCTTTATGGCTACAATTATGCTCGGAAAGCTCTGCTCAAACAACGGTTGCGGAAGTTAAAACAAAAGCTATCGGTTCGACTGTTACGAATGTCGGTTTGCGTGTTACAGTTGCCAATCAATTCCGTAATACATGTTTTGCACAAGATGGTACTGCCGGTGTTGCCTTATTTAACAGCACATTTCGCGGCGGCGTAAAAGTGGGTGATTCCGTTATTATTAAAACCGCAACAATTACGGAATTTCAACCGACAACAGGTCAGCCGGGTACGGGTTTATTTCAATTAACATCGCCTGATTTTACATTTATTGTTGTACCCGTTGAAGCAAAAGCACCCGAGCCGCGCAATATTACGATACCTGCTATTAATGAAAGTGTTGAAGGTCAATTAGTCCGAGTTCGCGGTGTGGAATTTCAGGAAGAAGGAGCATTTCAGGGTGAAAATAATTATACTTTAAAAAATCAGGCGGGAAACACTTTACAAGTAAGAATCGACGGTAATACGGATATTGCCACGAATCAGTTGGGAATTCCGAGCGGAAGAATTGATGTAATAGGTGTGATTTCACAATTCAGAGGTACATATCAATTACAACCACGTTTTGCTGTTGACTTGGGCCTTGATCCGCCAGTAAAAGATACGGTCCAAAGAAATCGTACATTGGATATAGCGACATGGAATTTATATTGGTTTGGCGATACGACTTCGGGACCGAGTAATAGCGAATTGCAGTTACGTAATGTTACACGCACCATGAATTCTATGGAAAGTGATATTATAGGTGTGCAAGAAATTGCAAAAGAGAATATGTTTAATCGTTTAAGAGATACTTTACAAGGTGGCTTTTCCGGATTTATTGCCAAAGGCATTAACCAAGCGCAAAAAACAGGGTGGTTATATCGCACATCAACCGTTCAATTACTTGATAGTGGTTTAGCGGTGAATGGTGGTTCGCAAGCATGGGCAAGCGGCAGATTCCCTTATAGATTTTCTTTTAGAACAACCATTGACGGAAAAACATCCGATATGCACGCTTTTGTTATACATGGAAAAGCAACGGATACATTAACGTCAGAAGATGACCGTACACGTCGTGAACAAGATGCAACTACATTCCATACTTACCTTAATTCATTTTATGGAGATAAGAATGTAATTGTATTGGGCGATTTTAATGATGATGTTATTAAATCCACGATTAAAGACGGTACATTCCCATCGCC
This sequence comes from bacterium, assembly GCA_022844575.1. GTDB lineage: Bacteria > Bacteroidota > Ignavibacteria > Kapaibacteriales > UBA961 > UBA2353. The sequence goes on along the minus strand of JALHLL010000001.1, from coordinate 40,029 downwards.
ATATAAGGTGTTTGTTGATGATGTTCAGAATTGGTCGGTAGTTACGAAACAATTAAGCGAACGAGGTTTGGCAACATATATTCGTACGAACAGAAGTATGATTGATCATATTCTCGTATCGAATGAAATCGCAGGAAATCTTCACAGAACATATATTGAAACACCGAATGCCTTTATCAGTTCTTATACATCCACAACATCCGACCATTTGCCTGTAACGGCAAGAATGTATGTAACAAATTCTACGGTATCGGTTCATGAAAATAATGATGATGATGGAACCGTATTGAATATTGCTCCGAATCCTGTGCACGATGATATGATGATGGAATTTGTTCATGAAAAAGCCGATTATTATACAATAACCTTAGTTAATCATTTGGGTGAAGATGTATCGGTATTAAAACAGGACTTTTTTAATGAAGGAATTGATGTAATTCATTTTTCCGTGCAGGAATTGAATAGCGGAACTTATTTTATTAGAGTGAGTAATGGTGAAAACGTGCTAACGAAAAAGGTACAGATAATACGATAAAGTACGGAAGAAAAAAACAAAGGGCTGCTTTCATAAGAAAGCAGCCCTTTTTTGTTTTACAAACATGCGATATTATTGAGTTAATATCATCTTCTTCACATATTGTTTACCTCCTAATGATAATGAGACAAAATATATGCCGCTTGCCAATTTTTCCGTATCGAATGAATAAAGATTGACACCTTCACCGGCATGATGGGAAAAGGTTACTACATTTCTTCCTTCGGAATCGGAAATGGTAATTCCGGCAAGAGCATATATGGGCGATGAAAAACGAATAATAGCTTTCTTATCGGAAGAGTTGCTAAAAATTGAAAAATCAATATTCTTTTCTTCATCGTCTATGTCGGATATAGTAACATTCGATTTGAGCGGTATTATTATCGAATTCTGCGTAGTATTATTTGTTTCTATGAGCATGGAACGATTGAATATACCGCCGCTTTTCGGATTGGCTTTTACAGTTACTGTTATGCTATCTTTACCCGTAAGTGTTGCAGGCAACTTTTTAGAACTTGTAAAAGAATAATAATTATCGGTATTATCATTGATTGTAATGGAATGTATAGTTAGTCCTGCTGCATTAGTACTATAAATCTTGAAAGAAGATTCTTTATTATTATTGGGAGTCAGATTCCCGAAATCCACTTCGCTGACAGACAAACCTGCCGTTGGTACATTCTTTTCTGAGATAGTTACTGAAATCGGTATGCTGATAACCGGATTGGCAGCATCGGAAGTTTTAATAATGATCGTATTGGAGAATAAGCCGGTTTTCAATGCAGAAACATTAACGGTAACTTTAATGCTGTCGAGACCGAGGAGTGTAAAGGGTAGTTTTTGTTCCGCTGAAATCAAGAACACTTCATCGGATTGTGCTAAATAAATACTGTCAATATGTAAACCGGCTGAGTTTTTACTTCCTATAAAGAATGTTTCCTGCTTATTGTCATTTATTTCAATATTGCCAAAAGCTATATCTGAAACTGAAATTCGGGCTGTTTGTACTTCTCCTTGTTCGCAGTCTGCCAGAACGGGAATTGTTTTTAACGGTTGTTTATTATCATTACTTTTAAATGTTATTGTCGAAGCATATCCACCACTTTTACTATTGGTAAAATGTATTTCAAAATTATACTCATCACCATACTCTATAGTTAATGGGAATGCAACATCCTTTGTATCAATCGTAAATCCTTTTTTAGCAAAATCTTTATCATCGGAAGTGATACTTGTAATGGTAATTCCTGCAGGGTTTTTTGCCGTAATTGTATAATATCCTGTTAATGTTTCATTGGGGGAGGTAGTACCCAGATCGAATGCCGTATCAGAGATGGAAATTCCGGCAACAAAAGGTGGCTGTTTGGTTTTTTCGGCATAATAAGTATAACCCTTTGTGCCGACGGCAATGCCGTTTGTCTCCTCAAAAAAAGAAACTTTTAATAAACAGGTCGGTAAATTTCCTATTTCTCTTTCCCATGTTAAACCGCCGTCGGTGGTTCTGAAAATAGCTCCCTGATTATTATTATAAATATTACCGGCAACTGCATAACCGACATATTTGTTTGCCGTAAAAGAAATACCGTTCATCCAATAAGCTTCAGGGTTCCCGAAGAATACAGGTTTCCAATTTTCACCGCCGTCATTTGTTCTCCATATTCTCGGAGTTCCGCCAATTCCGCCGACGCAGAAGCCGATTTTCTCATCTTGAAAATATATTTTCCTGATAACATCGGTTGTGAAAACCTTTGTCCATGTTTTTCCACCATCTAAAGTTTTATATAGATTTTTTCCTCTGTATGGATCATCATTAGCATCCGATTTTGCAATAAAACCGATATTCTGATTGATGAAGTGGATGGCAACAATACACCCTGCCGTAAAATTATCGGGTAAATATGTCCATGTAGAGCCGCCATTTGTTGTTTTTAATATCTTACCGACGGAAGCGCCGCCGAAACCATGAGTAGCAGAAATAAAATCTATCGACCAAAATGACGGTTTGCCCTCTATAAATTTATCGGGCTCCATCATGGGTGTAAAAGAATTTAAATTATTATTCGATTTCCAACAAGCGAGATAATTATTTGCCCCACCGACGGCAAAAGCATTTTTGTCATCCAAACGGTCAATTGCCGTTGCACCGCGAAAGATTTCATCATATGCTTGTGTCCATGTTTTTCCGCCATCATTGGTAGAAATAATTTTTGCATTTGCTCCTGAACGTGAATCCCATATTGCTGCGGAACCCGATAGTTTATTGACCATCGTAATATCCCAAATATCATATTCCGCAGGCGCTTTGGAAAGTTTCCATTGTTGGCTTTGTGCCGATACTAAAGCACTAATACACAAAAGGAAATAAATAAATAAGTTTTTTTTCATGGCTATATCTCCGAATGTGGTAGAAAAATACTGTTGAATAAAAATAGCCCCAACTGTTGCGAATAACCGGTTATTCGGTGGCAATGGGGCCTTGTGGAGAGGGGGGTTACATCACAGGGGAAGATGCACGAACCATTGAATCTTTTTGTTGTTTCTATCTGCTGCAACGATTTCCAAACAATAGATTCCCGCAGTTATAGTATTGAGTGTAAGTTGTGTATGAGAACCTGAAATAGCTGATTGTAAGACTATTTCGCCCGATAAATTTTTCATGATAATAGTTCCGTTCAGATATTGTTCGTCGGTCGCTACAGTGCAGTATTCATAAGCGGGAACCGGATAAACGGAGACTTCATTTTGTGAATTTGATACAGTAGGTATGTCGGAAAGAGATGTTCTACGCCATAAAGTACCGCCCGCACCCGATACATAAACCATGTCGGATGCCATTGAACAAGACATAAGATTATTAGTTTCCGGAAGAGAGATATTTTCCCATGAATTACCGCCATCTTTAGTTATAATAACGGTACCGTTACCACCAACGGCAATTCCTGTTTCGGATGTAAAGAATTTTCCGCCTTGTAATGTTTTGTTACTTTCGCCTGACCATACAATTTCCCAAGTTTTACCACCATCGGTAGTTTTCTGAACAGCTTCTGTTCCGCCACCATAACCGAAAATAAAAGCGGTATTTTCACTTATACATTCGATGGAAGCAATAATGGAGTTTTTTAGTGATGAATTTTTCTCCCAACTCTCGCCTCCGTTTGTAGTGGAGTATAATGTATTTATGTTGGAAAATCCACCGGCGGGGTCGCAAGCTGCATAACCGTATTTATCATTATAGAACCCAATAGAGCGAAATGTTGCCACGGTAGATCCGGTTGTGGTTTCACTCCATGATTGGCCTTTATCAGTGCTTTTGAAAACGGCTCCGCCATAACCGCATATATAATCCGCTTTAGGTGTAATTTTATATTGATAAAAGCCGAAGGAACTGGGATTATCAGTACCGTTGAAGAGTTTATGTTCCCAATTATTACCTGCATCGTATGATATGGAGACCAAACCGCAATTATTTGGACCCGAATAACCGACAATATATACCGTGTCGTTTCCGCGCATGGTTACATAAAACAATAAAGCGCTTGAAGGTGCTGAAAGAGTTTCCCATGTTGTGCCGAAGTCCCGAGTTTTAAGGATAACGGGTTCGCTCGACCAACCGACTGCATAGCCATGTCCCGCACCGTTTATATGTACATCGTATATGCTGGAAGAAGTTATGGAATTACCGATGTTCTCCCATTGTTGGGAGAACATTTCGGCTGTTAATAGGAGTAAAAGAGACAATGTGATAACAAAAGTTTTCATTTTGGCAATATGTAATGGTGAATAATGTACTTAAAAAGTAGGGTGTTGTTTGATGAATAAAAATTAACGCCTCAAAATTACTCTTTCGCTAATACCGTTTGTTTTGCTTTTATACCAAAAGCCATATTAATTATATAAACGGTATGATACACTCTATATAAGATTCTTTTCCATAGTTCTCAATTTGCGGGAAAAAGTATATAAGTCATTTTCTTGTAATTATTTGCCTGCTTCGGTAAAGCGTTCTGAGAAAATAAATGTGTAAGTTTGCGGAGTACTTGTACCAATGATAATACATTATGCAAAACCTTAAACAAGGAAATATTATCGTTCTGAGCCGTAAGGAGCGATTACTTCATATACTCTTATTTGCATCCTTTGTCTATTTATGGTGGGGTGTATATTCGGCTCGGCATGTAAACGAATTATTTGGATGGCTACAGCTGTGTTTATATGCTTCAGTATATTTTGTATTCCTATCGTTTAATATACATGTACTGATACCTCGGTACCTATTCCGTGGTAAATACATTACTTATTTTTTACTTTCACTTCTGGTTAATATTGTAAGTTACTGTTTAGAGCAGCTTGTCTATTCTAATGGTATCGGAGATTTTGCCGATCGGTTTACAAAAGAGACACAACTATATCTAAAGGATTTCGGGATCAATATACTTGTTAATGCGATGATAGGGGCGGTGGGATTGGCTTTTGTATTATTACATTCACTTTTTAAGACACAAAAGCAGATTTCCGAATACGAAAATCTGATACTGAAGGCGGAATTGGAATCATTGAAAAATCAAATAAGTCCTCACTTTTTATTTAATACACTTAATAATCTATATGTATTGTGTAAAAAGGACTCCGGTAAAGCAGCCGAATCTATTCTTGCTCTCGCCGATATAACACGCTATCAATTATACGAAATACAGAAAGAAACGGTTCAGCTTGAACAAGAGGTACGATATATAAATGATTTGTTGAATCTCGAAAAACTGCGAAAAGATGATTTGATAATTACAATGGCAATAAATATCGGTGATAATAATTGTATGATACAGCCGATGATGTTTACACCATTGGTGGAAAATGCCATTAAGCATGGTTCGCAACAATTAACGCAATGTACCATTGTGGTTACATTGAATGTTAATAAAACGGAATTGCATTTTTCTATTTGCAATTCAATACCGGCGAGCGGAAAATATAATGAAAAAGGTTTAGGTCTTCACAACTTATCGAGACGTTTACAAATTAGTTACCCACATAAACACAGTTTGAACCATACCGTGAAAAACGATATGTACTGTGCGGACTTACGATTGGAACTTGTATGAGATGTATCGTTATTGATGATGAACCCCTTGCAAGACAAGGAATGGAACTTTTGATTACGGAGATTCCCGATTTGGAGCATCTGGGAAGTTTTGCTACTATTATTGAAGCCGATAATTTTTTACAAGAGACAAACACGGATATTATATTTCTCGATATTCATATCCCCGGCATAAACGGTTTTGAATACTTAAAGATGAATAGGCATCCGGCTATGGTTGTTATAACAACGGCTTTCCCACAATATGCGCTTGAAAGCTATGAATATGATGTAATTGATTACTTAACTAAGCCGATTCGTTTGGAGCGTTTTTTTAAAACCGTTAAAAAATGTTCCGAGTTGCATGAAAAGAGAAAAAATGAAGATGTGATAGTGAAAGAGAATGAATACTTTTTTATACGGGCTAATAAAAAATATGTAAGAATCAATATAAAGGATGTGATGTATATAGAAGGGGAAAAAGATTATTCGAAAATAGTGTGCGGAAAGGAGAACTTTCTCGTTGCCTTTAACTTGAAAAACTTAGAAAGTAATCTAAAAATTCCGAACTTTATAAGGGTAAATAAATCGTATATCGTCAATCGGGATTTTGTGAAAAGTTTTGATTCCAATTATGTGGATGTGGGTATATTCCATATACCTATCGGCGATTCATTTAAGGAAGATTTGGTTGATAAACTTTCGAATAATAGAGTAATAAAAAAGCCATGAAATTCATGGCTTTTTTATTGAGGTTTAGTGTTCTTTTATAGTATTGCCGCCTGAAACTGCATTATTAAAGCGTTTTTACGTTCTTGTACTGAATTAGTGTTCGTGTCGAAAACAGGTCTGTTCTGATAATTGAGAGTAATCTTGATACGGCGACCGCCTATCAGATAAATGCAGTTGACTTTGCTTGATGGGTTTGCTCTGCCGAAGCGAATTCCGAATGTAAAAGCGTGATAAATGAAATGAGTGAGGCCCCTGTTGAACCGATTCCTTGAAACATGGGCTAAGGTTGTTAACCCATAGCACATATTTTGTATCAAAGAATGTTTGGACATATCCGGTGTAAACCTTTATTGTAATAAAGAAACGCAAGAGTCCGACGAGAACGTATTAAACAAATTGTACTCAATACTCAAAAAGTGATGATTTTAATAGATGAAAACAGATGGCAGAATCTTCCGAACCATAAAATGAACATACCTCGTACTTTACAAAGTAAAATAAATGTGCTGCTTTTTTCTGTAGTTTTGAGAATTTTATCACTCCAATCATTGTGTATTATGAGAATATTCATCGGTATTATCTTCTGTATTTCCGTTCTTTTTTCCTCATGTTCCAAACCGTCAAATCCGAAAGTGAGAATCGGTTATCTTGGTGTTACAAGCAATTTGCCTTTGTTTGTTGCACTTGAGCAAAAGATGTTTGAACAAAACGGTATTGAGGTTGAGTTGAAAAAGTTTGAGTCCAGCAATTTGCTGGGTCAGGCATTGGTGGATGGGCAAATTGATGTAGATGCCGGTACAAGCAGTTTTGTGGGGCTTGCCTTAGCCCAAACATCTGCCTCGAAGATGAAAATATTTCTTTCGATTGTTGCCTCCGAGAAGAACCACATGTCATCACTTCTTGTTTCGCCAACATCGGGTATTGATTCAGTCTCTCAACTGAAAAACAAAACGATAGGATGTTTTCCCGGAGCTGCAATAAAAACATTTACAACTTTATATCTGAAAAAGAATAATGCCTGGGGTGAGCAAAGTCGCCTTGTGGAAATGCCACCGCCTTTACAGTTACAAGCTCTTGAAAGCGGAGGTGCCGATGCCATTATGTGTTTGGAACCGATTGGCACTATAGCAAAGGTGACAAAAAAAGCAAAAGTATTACAACAAGGCGCAATTGAAAAGGACATTTTTCCTCAATGGGTTGGCGGTTATTATTCATTCAATGCTAAATTTGCAGATGAAAACCCCGAAGTAGCGCAAAAACTATATTCTATATTTGAAGAGTCGCTTAAAAATATAGGGAATGATATTGTCGGTGCCAAAAAGACATTACTAAAATATACTCCTATACAAAAAGAAGGATTAGCCCAAGCGGTATCGGTACCGAAATTTTTTATGGGGTCGAATATTGATAAAAACGGCTTCACGATAGTTGCCGATACTTTGGTACAATATCAGGTATTAAAGAAAAAACCTATATTGGAGTGGTATAGTAAAGACTAATCATCGCAATATATATTCAGTATCCATGATGCCCGCAGTATTATTCATACTTTTTTTCTTAAGTTTTTGCAGCGTTAAATCGCAGCAAATAATTACTCCTGTATGGGATCCGACTGTTGTAACAACATCGGATAGCGTATCTCTTATTGTGAGTCAGACGGGTTATGCTTATCCGGGGGTACGTCACGCTCTGCTTTGTTCCATGTCTCGTGACTCGGGCGATAAAGTTACTGAATACAAGGTAGTAGATACAGTAGGAAGCATTATCGGACAAGGGCACCCTACATATTGGGGTAAATGGGCGGGCAATCACTTTTGGTATATTGATCTGAATTTTTTAGCGCATGGTAAATACCACCTCATTGCAAAATCGCTCCGCTCCCACTTCTTTAATGTTGAAAATGTTGCCGACCACTACATAAAAACATTATCACGAGATATGTTTACAATTCAATTAGATAAAAGAAGAAAGAACGATGCAAAAGGCGGTTATGTGGATTGCGGAACAGATATTCGTGAAACGGGTTCACATGCCACAATGGTGCTTGGTATTTGTAATATACTCAAATCGAAATATGGGAATTTTACAGAAGAAGAACACTCTCATCTTATGAATCACTTGGAGCATTTCGGGGACTTCTTTACGATGAGAATTGATTCCGTAGGAAAAATGGATGGCGGATATTGGCAAGATTGGAAACTTCATCGTTTGGGGGTTATTCCGGGTCAGCTGATGGCAATTCAAGCTCTTATGGAAATCTATTCCGCTTTCAAATTATATGATGAGGGTATAGGCGCGAAATATTATAAAACCGCTTTACACTCATTAAAAAATATGAGAAGTAATTATTCGATTGATACATTACATTCTGCCTTATTGTGTTTGTGGTTACAGGCGGAAGTTGTTTTTTATCGCGAATCTGTTGATAGTACATCGTGGTGTATTGTTAATGAAATTGCTGCAGAACTCGGTGAAAGACAAATAACGAAAGAAGAACGCTCACAAAACGGTATTTACGGAACATTTTATGAATATGGTCATTCAAAAAACATTCTCAGGCTAAACTATCATGGAAAAGGATATGATTTTTATGGTGTGTATTGGGGAAATCATATTAAAGGTTTTTTAGACCTGATAGCCTTACAGCCAACGCATGATAGTGTACATGTATGGAAAAAGATAGTGCGTGATTATTATAATGGATTTTTGGCGAATGTAGTAAAAAGAAATCCCTTCGGCTTAATTGCTAATGGTGAATATTATGGCGTACGTTGGTTCAGCGATTTATTTCACGGCATAAGCGTTACATATTCCAAAGTAGCTGAACAGTGCATACAATATGGGTTAATAATGAATGACACCTCCGCTTTATCGGTTGCAGAGCAGCAATTATTATGGATTGCAGGGTTTAATACCGGTGTCGGTTATCCCTATTCAGCCAATCCGGTATCATGTATAGTAGGAAAAGGGTATCAATGGATACGTGACGGGTATGGGGAGTTTCCCGATATAAAGGGCTCAATAGTGAATGGCTTTTCTGCTACCCAGCAATTTAAACAGGAGATTCCTCAGAATGGAGATGTGCCACGTTTTATCGGTAATGAATCGTACATAGCGCATACGGGAGCTTGGCTTACAGCTGTTGCCGCACTTTCCGATATTCGTCCTTCGGTTTATACAAAACTCGATAAAAACACTGAGGAGCAAAACGGAATTGTTACTATTTCGCCAAATCCCTGTTATGACTATATTGCCGTTACTTCCGTAAAAAAATGGGCATATTGTGCCGTGTACACGCTAAGCGGTGAAAGGGTGTTTCTTTCTAATGAACCCATTATACCTAATACCAGCTATCGTTTTGATATATCATTGTCCAATAATCGAACACTTGAAAGCGGAAATTACTTTCTTTGCCTTTACGATTCATCGGAAAATCTATGTATTCCTTTTACTGTCAACAGATAAACATTCATTCAATTTCCTTTTGCCGATAAGCCCTGTTTATGCCCTAACTACTAACTTTTTATAGTTGTGCCGACCCCTGAGTCGCCACGAATAATGCTAAAAAGTTCATGTTATGTATTGATAACACTACGATAACATTCCGGATACACTGTAAAGATAATTTTGTGACTGTAGAGTAAATAATGCCGAAACCGTGTGGGGAAAAAGCGTGGTCGGCACACATCACAAACATTATGGAGGTTGCGTACGCCATGAGCAAACGCATTATTACAATTCTTGTTCTTACACTCACTTCTTTATTTGCCACGAAAGCACAAGATGGAATTATAACCGGCAAAATAACTGACGGGGAAACGGGCGATATTATGCGCAGTGTTACCGTAGAGTTACTAACACCGGAAAAACAGCCCACAAAAAAAGGTGCTTATTCCGATGTAACGGGCAAATACACCATAAAGAAGGTTGCTACGGGTACTTATTCATTACGTTTCCGATATGTTGGTTTTGAAACCAAATTGATTGAAAAGGTAGAGGTAGCTGCGGGCAAAACCGTATCGGTAAATGTGGTTTTGAAATTGGAAAATAAAAAAGCGGACGAAGTGGTTGTTACCGCACGTGCCAATAGGGAGTCGAAAGAAGCGATACTTGCTCAAAGAAAAAATGCCGCACAAGTAAGCGATGGAGTAGGGCAAGAAGAGATTGCCAAATTACCCGATGGTGATGCCGGACAGGCACTAAAACGTATTACGGGTGTTACCGTTGTTGGCGATAAATTCGTATATGTACGTGGCGTAAGCGAACGCTATAATAATACGACATTAAACGGAGCCGCACTTACATCTACCGAACCCGATAAAAAAGCATTTGCTTTCGATATGTTCCCTTCGGAATTTTTGCAAAGTGCGAATGTATTAAAATCATTTACCCCCGATATGCCCGGAAACTTTGCCGGTGGATTGGTACAATTAAATACGGTTGATTTTCCACAAGGTAATGCTTTTAAATTCGGTATTTCATCGGCATACAATAATAATGTAACATTACGCGACGGTGCTTTTCAAACATATTCCGGCGGCGATAGCGATTGGCTTGCTTTTGATGATGGTACGCGTAGCATGGTTTCCGGAGTGCCTACTACTTCGACAGAAATGGACAATTTAATTCGCCATGCAGGTAATCCCGAAGCGGATAATGGTGTAGCAGCAAGAGAATGGATAGGGTTGGGTAGGGCATTTAACTCATCTGTTTGGAAACAGGAAAATACGGCTGCACCTGTTAATATGGGTATGAGTCTTTCTTATAGTAATTTATTGGATGTTGCCGATAATGATTTAGGTATCATTGCTTCCGCAAATTATTCTAACGGTTATTCGATTAATCAAATTACACGTGCCGGATTATCAGGTGCGGGTAATAAACAATATAATTATGGCGGTTCGGTTTCCACGCGTAGTGCCGGATGGGGTGGTCTTTTTAATATTGCTTATAAATTAGGTGGGCATTCCACCCTTGCTTTTAAAAATATTTACAATCAATCCATTGACGATGAGGTTGTATTATTACAAGGTGAAGATTTTAATCAAGATAGAGAACGCCGATATTATAGTGCTCAATTTATAGAAAAATCATTGTATTCCGGTCAAATTGCAGGGCAGCATAATTTACCCGGAGATATTCTTGCAGAATGGAATGGCGGTTATTCACAAAGTACCCGTAATGAACCCGATTTACGCCGTTTACGTTACTCGCGCCAACTTGGCAGCACTACGGAATTATTTTCCGCTGATGTTCCGAGTACTTCAAAAGGCGATGGTACGGTAGCGGGCAGATTTTTTTCCGATTTGACGGATAATGCTTATACAGGTGCATTAAATATTACCATTCCCATAGAAACAACTAAAATAAAAGTAGGCGGATTACTTGAACGTCGCGACCGTGATTTCGGAGCACGATCATTTACTATTATTCAAAGTAAAACGGTCTTTCCTGACGTTGATCCCGAAGGAATAAACCTAACCGACTCACCGGAAAAATTATTTGATTCCACAAATTTCCGTGCAAACGGATTAGGCATTGCGGAAGATTCTAAAAAATCAGATCAGTATATGGCTGAGGAGCAATTAAATGCCGGCTATGTAATGTTTGATGTCCCGTTTAGTTTTGGCGATGAACAATTCAGAATTATTACCGGTGTGCGTATTGAAGATAATATTCAACGTTTGCCTTCGGTATATACGGGCGATAATCAACTGATTTCCGTTGAAAGAAAAAATACGGATATTCTTCCTGCTTTGAATTTAATATGGAAATCATCTGAAAATTCAAATGTTCGTGTTTCCGGTTCGCAAACTTTAACAAGACCCAATTTACGTGAATTTGCACCTTTTGCCTTTTTTGATTTTCAACGCCAGGCACGTGTGCAAGGTAATACCGATTTGGTACGCGCACTTATCTGGAATGTAGATGCACGATATGAATATTTCCCTAATCCGGGCGAAGTAATTTCCGTAAGTGCTTTTTACAAAAGTTTTGAAAACGCAATAGAAGAAACAATTTTACCTTCAAGCGGAAATCCTGTTTTTTCATTTCAAAATGCTGCGGGTTTGGCGACAAATTACGGTATCGAATTTGAATTACGTAAACAATTAGGATTTATTGGTGAAGGATTTGAAAACTTAGGTGCTTCGCTTAATGTATCGCTTATTAATTCCAGCGTCAATGTTCGCCAAGGCAATATTAACGATACGCGTCGTATGTGGGGGCAATCACCATATTCCGTAAATCTCGGATTATTCTATCAGCACCCTTCTTGGGGTACTCAATTTAATCTCGGTTATAATCGTGCGGGAGAACGCATAATTCAAGTTGGTTTATTAGGCAGTTATGATTTTGCAAATCCGCATGTATATGAGCAACCTCGTGATGTTGTTGATATATCCGTATCGCAACCGTTTTTAGAACTTCTTGAGGTACGTTTGGTTGTTCGCGATGTATTAAATCAGCAATTAATATGGTTGCAAGGCGGTAATAATATCGCTTCTAATTTAAGAGGTCGTACAGTCAATTTCAGTCTCGGACTAAAATTCTAGTATTTTATTTCTTTAATAATAGAGTTAAATTTATGAAAAAAATGTTTCTTCTTTTTTGCATGATAGTATTGAGCGTAGCTATTACTTCAGCGCAAAACGGACCTAAAATCACTACACCGGCAGCCAATGCAGTATTAAGTGTTGGGCAATCTTATACAATTCGCTGGGATACGACAAATTCGCCAAGAGGTACACGATATTATTTGGAATTTTCGGTAACAGGCGAATCGGGTCCATGGAGTCGTATTAAACGTCGTGATCCGGTTACGCAATTACCTGTTGATTGGGTACACAATGATTCAGGAGCAGCTTCTGCGGGTTCAACTCGTGGTCGTGGTGAAGCACGTTTTGCTTTCCGACCTACATTAGCCGGTGAAAGCAGCTATTTGAGAATGGTGAAAAGAGATGATCCGACAATTATCGGTTTGAGCGATAAATTTTCGATCACTCCGCCGCCTACTCCGATTAAAATTGATGAATATTTACCACAAAGCATTACCGGTACTGTCAATATTGCTTATGTGCCGAATAAAATATATGGTTTACGCGGTTATACATATGTTGAAGCAGGCGCTACTCTTACGATAGAGCCCGGTGTTGTTATTGTAAGTGATACACCTCGTACAAACTCTGCATTATGCGTAAATCGCGGTGGTAAAATTGAAGCACGCGGTACTAAAGAACGTCCTATCGTTTTCACAAGTTCAGCACCTGCAGGACAAAGACGCACAGGCGATTGGGGTGGTATCTTGATATGCGGCAAAGCCAGAGTTAACGTTAAAGCCGGAGAAGCAGCTCTTGAAGGCGGTATAGCTGCGGCTACATCAGGCAAAGGTTGGTATGGTGGTACTGATGATAATGACAATAGCGGTACGCTGGAATATGTTCGTATTGAGTTTGCAGGTATTGCCGCATTTCCGAATGAGGAACTGAACTCTCTGACATTAGGAGCAGTCGGTCGCGGAACAACTATCAATAATGTTCAATGCACACACAATGGCGACGATGCTTTTGAATGGTTTGGCGGTACTGTTGATGCAAAACACCTTGTTGCCAATGGTACGGTAGATGATGACTTTGATACCGATTTTGGTTTTAGCGGTCGCATTCAATTTGGTGTGGCACAACGTTATCGCGAATTTGCCGACCAAAGCACAAGCCAATGTTTTGAATCTGATAATGATGGTACGGGTACGTACAATAAGCCGCGTACGAGCCCTATTTTCAGTAATATGACATTAGTAGGGCCCATTGATGATACGTCGCGTACCTTAGGTTCCGGAAATGAACAATGGAATACATTATACGGTTCAGCTGGTCAAGTACGCAGAAATTCGCATATGTCATTAATAAATTCCGTTTTTTACGGCTTCCCACGAGCTGGGTATGAATTAAGAGGTGCAAGAACTTTAACGGCAGCTTCAAAAGATTCTTTATTGGTACGTAACAATTCATGGTATGGTATTAAAGGTGGTGGTTTAAGAGTTCCTTTGGAATCGGGTGAAAGTGCTGTTGAGGGTATGAATGCAGCATGGTTATTGGAATCGAAAAATGCAAACAATATAACAAACGGTTCCGGCGCTATCAGCTCATATGCACCATTTACAGGAATATATACACGCAATCCGGAAACACCGAATTTTATTCCGAACGCAACAATAGGTGACCCTTCGTTTGCTACTATCGGTACGGTGAATCTCGATAATAACTTTTTTGAGAAAGTAAACTATCGCGGTGCTTTCGGTGTAAATGTTCAAGAACGTTGGGATTTGCCATGGGCAAATTATAATCCGGTAAATACAGCCTATCCGCAAGTATTTACAAGTGTAGAAAATGAAGAAATTCCTTCTCTCAGTCGTGTTGATATGCGTTTATTACCCAATCCGGCAAATGAAATGACATTGATACGTTTTTCGACCCCCTCACGTGCAACGGTTTCGGTAAATGTATATGATGTAATCGGCAATAAAATAATGGTTGCTTTGGAAAATTATGAAACAAGTGGTAATGGTATTTTTGATGTTCAACTTAATACATCAACTTTATCGGTTGGTACTTATTATGTTCAAATTGAGAGCAATGCCGGAGCAATTTCCTATCCGTTAACGATAGTACGATAGTAGAAATCTTCCGTACTCCATACCCCACACGGAAACAGGGCGTATTTCTTTAAGAAATACGCCTTTTTTTATTCAATTTTCGATCGAGAAAATAATTCCAATATTACATGTTGTTAATGTTACGTGTTGTTAGTATTGGCGTAACATTGTTAAAATACTGCCTCTATAATTTTGCGTTCGATTAAAAAAAGTTATCGTTAACGTGGGGGATAAGCGTGAACGGGGACGTATTATCAATATTATGGAGGTCGCGTACGCTATGGGCAAACGCTTTGGTACTTTTTTAGTGTTTATTTTCACTGTCATAAGTTATTCATCCGCACAAAATAACAGCACAATTACAGGAGTTGTAACGGATGGTGAATCGGGTGAGCCCTTACGTAGTGCAACCGTACAAATAATAGGTACAAAAAAAGGTGCATATACGGATGTAAAAGGTAAATACACAATCAAGTCGGTGTCGGTAGGAAAATATTCTCTTAAATTTTCTTATGTAGGATTACAGACAAAAACAATAGAAAATGTTGAGGTTACGCCCGAGAAATCCGTAACGGTTAATGTTGTGTTATTTCCCAAAAAAGATGAAAAAGAAGTAATTGTTACCGCTCGCGCCAATAAAGAATCAAAAGAGGCAATTCTTGCTAATCGAAAAAATTCGGCGCAGGTAAGTGATGGTGTGAGTAAAGAGGAAATTTCCCGTTTACCGGATGCCGATGCCGGGCAGGCATTAAAAAGGGTTTCGGGTGTAACATTGGTCGGCGATAAGTTTATTTATGTTCGTGGGTCAAGCGATAGATATAGTAATACTACATTAAACGGCTCGACACTAACATCAACGGAACCCGACAAACGTTCATTCGACTTCGGTATGTTTCCATCCGAATTTCTACAAAGTGCTAATATTGCCAAATCCTTTACACCCGATTTGCCGGGTAATTTTGCAGGCGGATTGGTTCAATTAAATACGATTGATTTCCCCGATGGATTTTCGGTAAAAGCAAGTATTTCCACATCGGCAAATAATAATGTACAAATAAGCGATAATCAATTTAATTCATATCCGGGCGGTGCTGATGACTGGCTTGCACAGGATGACGGTACAAGGGCAATGCCGGCAAGTGCGCCGAGCAGTCGTGATGAAATAAATCGTTTGATTCTAGCTGCAAGAAGAAATGATGCATCGGGTGACTCGGCTAAAAGTACTTTGCAGAATTTTGCACGTGGTTTTAATCAGAATGTTTGGAATAAAGAATCTTTTACAGCTAATCCGAATACTTCTTTTGCGCTATCGTTTACTAATTTATATAATATTGCCGATAATGATTTAGGGGTAATTGCTTCCGTTAATTATGGCAATGCGTATGCGATAAACTCCATTACGAGAAGTCCTATTCTTGCCGATAAGGAATATCGTCAGGAAAATGTAGGTGTCGTTTCCACATATTCCGTAAACTATGGGGGTATGGCGAATTTTGCCTACAAAATAGGTGCGCATAGTTCCGTAAGCTTTAAAAATGTATTTAATCGTTCAAGTGATGATGAAACAACATTACTTAATGGTAGCGATATTCCGCAGGGTATTGATATACGTCCTTCAAGTTGGCAATTTGTTCAAAAACAATTATTATCAACCCAACTGAATGGTGAGCATAGCATTTCTTTCGATAGTAATGCAATCGTAAATAATCTGTTTTTCGATTGGAGACTCGGATATTCGGAATCCATGCGTGATGAACCTGATTTTAGACGTTTACGCTACTCTCGTCAATCGGTTGATTCAACACTTCCTTTTACAGCTGATATACAACCCACCCCACAGGGAGACGGTACTTTAGCAGGCCGCTTTTTTTCCAACCTAAGTGATATAGGAAGAAATGCAGCATTAAATTTTGCCCTACCGATAAGTAATGATATTAAATTAAAAACAGGATTTTTAATAGAAAGAAAAAGCAGGAATTTCGGAGTACGTTCTTTTACTATCAATCAGCCGACAAGCGGAGCGGATTTCGATATTGACTTTTCCGATACACCGGACAGTCTTTTCCGTGCGGAAAATTTTCGTCCGGGTGGTCTTGGAATGTCGGAAGATTCTAAAAGAAGCGATTCATATACGGCAGGTGAAGACTTAAATGCGGCATTCTTAATGATTGACGCACCTTTTACTCTGTTTGATGAACAATTCAGATTTATCGGAGGTGCAAGAGTTGAAGATGCCGTTCAATCGCTTCAGAGCTCTGATACGGAAGGTAATCCGATTAATTTAAATTATAAAACAACAGATTGGTTGCCTTCATTCAATGTCGTATATAAAATGAATGAAAAAACAAATTTCCGTTTTTCTGCCACAAGAACATTAACACGCCCTAACTTACGCGAATTTGCGCCCTTTGCATTTTATGACTTCCAATCATTATTCGTAGTGCGCGGAAATCCGAATTTGGAACGTACATTAATTTCCAATTACGATATACGTTGGGAATACTTCTCAAATCCGGGTGAAGTATTTTCTATCAGTTTATTCTATAAAAACCTTACCAATCCTATCGAAGAAACTATTGACCAAGTTTCAAGCGAGTATATCAGAACATTCTCCAATGGACAAAGTGTTGATTCCACCGGCAAAAAAACCGCCGATGGTAAAGCAAATAATTATGGTGTCGAATTCGAGGCACGCAAATCATTAAGTTTTATTACCGATTTTTTATCTGATTTCGGTGTGAATTTTAATCTTTCTCTTATTAACTCCGAAATTACGGTACTACAGGGTCGCTCGGAAGATAAAAGAACTATTTGGGGGCAGTCACCCTATTCGCTTAATATAGGACTGTTTTATACAAACCCTACATTCGGTACATCCGTTAATATCGGCTATAATAAATATGGTCGAAGAATAGTTCAGGTCGGACTGCGCGGTGCATTTTCCTTCGATGATCCCCATGTATATGAGCAGCCGCGAGATGTTATTGATTTTACTATTATCCAACCCTTTTTGGATAATTCGATGGAAGTAAAACTTGTTGCAAGAGATATTCTGAATCAGGAATTGGTATGGCTACAAGGGGGAAAAACAATTGCTTCCAATTTAAGAGGCACTACATATAGTCTTGGCATAAGCTACCGATTACGATAATTATAAATTCATATTTCAGAAACAGTATTTATTAAATAACCTTTAAGGTATTTTTATGAATCAACGTATTACAATTTCCGTACTTATACTTTTGTGTATGACGGGTTCGGTCTCTTTTTCGCAGACCGTAAAATTTCTATCGCCGGGCGCAGCTCCGAATGAGAGCTACCGAGCGGGTAACTCCGTGGACTTAGTGTATGAGACCTCACCGTCAAGTGTAACGCCGCGTCCACGTTATCGTTTTGAGTTTTCAACTTCGGCATCCGGACCGTGGACAACTATCAGCGGTGCTTCCAATATTGTAGATAGTAACGCTAGCGGTACCGTTCGGGCGGGTCGTGTTATCGGCGCGTTTCGCGTTCCTGCAACACCTACAAGCACCGGTTATATACGTCAGGTTTTATTGAGCGATAATACGAAAACCAGTATCAATCAGTTTCCTTTTAAAATCGAGCAACCGCAGACAACAAAAATTGATGAATACTTGCAGGGCGCTGTAGCCGGAGGCGAAACACGTACACTTACCCGTGATAAAATTTACGGGATAAGAGGGTATTTTCATGTTGATGCCGGTGGAACTTTAGTTGTTGAACCGGGTACTATAGTTGTCGGCGATCAGGTAGGTGTTAACTCGGCACTCATTATTAATCGTGGCGGTAAACTTATTGCCGATGGTCGTGCCGATGCGCCTATTGTATTCACAAGCAGTGCACCGCCGGGTTCACGTGCTCCGGGTGATTGGGGAGGAATGATCATTCTGGGTAAAGCGGTAATCAATAATCCGGGTGGAGAAGCAGCGATGGAAGGCGGCGTTGCCGATCCGAATAATAAAGCACGCTGGTATTTTGGCGGAACTGATGATAATGATAATAGCGGTATTCTGCGTTATGTACGTATCGAATTCGGTGGTATCGCCTTGCAACCTAATCAAGAATTGAACGGTTTGACAATGGGCGGTGTCGGTAGAGGTACGATTATGGATCATGTACAGGTGAGTTATGCTAATGATGACGCCTTTGAATGGTTCGGTGGTACGGTTGATGCAAGACATATTATTTCTACTTCATGTCTTGATGATGATTTTGATGCGGATAATGGATGGCGTGGTAGGGTACAATTTGCGGTTTCACAACGGAGCGCAAACCGTGCCGACCAGTCAACAAGTCAAGCATTTGAATCGGATAATGATGCGAGCGGTTCATTCCGCGTACCGCGTACATCGGGTATCTTCTCGAATGTTACGGTTATAGGCCCATTACAAAATGTTTCGGAAACACCGAATCCGCGTTTTGGTGCTGCTATGCAAATCCGCCGTGCATCACTACTTGCTGTTTTTAATTCTATTTTTCTCGGTTGGCCTCGCGGTTTTGAAATAGCTCAAGTGCCGACCATGAACGCTGCATATAATGATACATTACAGATTCGTAATAACACATGGTTTGGTATTAAAACAACATGGTTAAATCTTGCAGGTGGTACACCGCCTGCCGGTATGACGACTTCATGGATAAGTACCGCGAGATTTAACAATATCAATGATGCTTCCAATAATCCTTCGGCAGCACAATTAGAGAACCCTTTTTCCGATATAGCATTTAGTGCCGTGCCGAATCCGGGTTCGCCCGTATTAAACGGTGCTTCGTTTACACGTGATGGTTTTGCTGCTATTGATGCTCCGTTTTTTGAAAGAGTAAATCATCGCGGTGCATTTGGAGACGGGCTTCGTTGGGATTATCAATGGGCAAATTACGATCCGATTAATGCTCCGTATATAGCCGGTGCTCCGACTGTTTCCGGTGCTTCACTTCGCTTAACAGCACCTGTAACGGGGCAGGCATATATTGTAGGTACAACGGCTGATTTAGCTTGGGATACGACCGGTTCACGCGGTTTGCGTTATAAATTCCAATTTTCCACTTCGATTGAAGGACCATGGACTGATATACAAGGTGCCGAAGATATTACCGATGAAGGCAGTACCCGCGGGCGCATAGTGAATGGTTTTCGCGTACCTTCAGTTCCAACAAATAACGGGTATATCAGAATGGTAGCATTACGTCGCGACGGCACTGTTAACCCCGATGCGGCAAGTATTCTCGGGCCAATTACCATTTTGAAAATGACATTAACATCTCCTGCAGGCGGTGAAGTATATCGTGTAGGAACACGTAAAAGCATAGTTTGGAGACAGGAGCCGGCTGGACAGAATCCTTTTGATGTGAAACTTCGCTTTGAGTTTGCCACTTCGGAAAATGGTCCGTGGACGACGATTCCGGGTGCTGAAACAGTTATCGATAAAGGTGAGCATTTTCTTGCTGACGGTTTGATTTTACCGAATACACCTGCGGAAACTGCTTATGTGAGAATGACTATTCTTAATGAAAACGGGTCACCGACAACAGTATATTCTACAAACCCACAAGCTTTTCGTATAGTTGGTATCAAATTATTACAACCGGCAGGCGAAACTACATTAAAAGGTAGTTCCAAAGTGGATTTGGTATGGGATACAACAGCTACAGCAGGTTCGCGTTTCCGTTTCCAATATCGTTTGAATGATACCGACCCATGGAATGATGTTACCGGTGCAGTAAATGTTTTGGATGAAGGAGCAATGCGCGGTAAAGTTATGGCAGGATTTACTGTACCGAATGTAGCAACTACAAGCGGATATGTACGTATGACAGCTTTGGCTGCAAACGGTAACCCTGTTGATGCTATTTCATCGCAGAATGAAAAACCGTTTACTATTACCGTTGATAAACCTGTGGATGGTACCGTACGTATTCTTACACCGGGTGCAGGTTCAGGCGAGCGTTATCGTCCCGGTCGTTCGATTGATATTACATATGATACCGTAGGCGGCTATCGTCGTCATTATCGCTTTGAATATGGTGCATCTGCAAGTGGCCCATGGAATGTTATTAAAGGTCTTGAAAACATCATTGACAGTAATAGAAGCAGTACTATTCGTCGCGGTCGTATTGTTGGCGGCTTCCTCGTTCCCGATCAATTAACGAATACGGGATATATCCGTATGATACTTTTATCGGATGAAACGAAGAATGATATAAGCGATAATCCTTTTGCAATTTTCCGTCCTGCGGCAAGTAAAGTGGATTCGTTTATTACCGGTGGCATAAGTAAACGGGTACAGCTTTCAAACACTAAAATTTACGGCTTACGCGGCTATGTACACGTTGATAATGGCGGTGTATTGGTAATACCTCCGGGAACGATTATACTTGGCGATTCTGTAGGTAAAAACTGTGCATTGGTTGTAAATCGTGGCGGAAAAATTATTGCCAAAGGTACTGCAAAACTTCCTATTATATTCTCAAGTCTTGCAGCTCCGGGTCAACGCGAATCCGGTGACTGGGGCGGTTTACTCATGTTCGGAAAGGCTACAATCAATAATCCGGGTGGCGAAGCAGCAATGGAAGGCGGCGTTGCCGACCCGAATAATAAAACACGCTGGTATTTTGGCGGTAATGATGATAATGACAGTAGCGGTATTCTTGAATATGTTCGTATTGAATTCGGTGGTTTGGCATTACAGCCAAATCAGGAGCTTAACGGTTTAACAATGGGCGCAGTGGGTCGTAAAACGGTTATGAACAATGTTCAGGTTTCTTATGCCAATGATGATTCTTATGAATGGTTTGGCGGTACTGTAAACGCTAAACATCTTATCTCGATAGCTGCACTTGATGATGACTTTGATGGAGATAATGGTTGGAGCGGTAGAGTTCAATTTGCGATTGCACAAAGACACCCTAATCGTGCCGACCAAAGTACAAGCCAAGTAATGGAAATGGATAATGATGCAAACGGTTCGACAAGAAAACCGTTAACAAGTCCTATCTTCTCAAACTTGACCGCAATCGGTCCTATTAACGATACATCGAAAGTACCGAATCCGCGTTATGGTGCAGGGCTTCAAATACGTAGAAATGCACGTACATCGGTATTTAACTCATTGATTATGGGATGGGGTCGCGGTATTGAAATTGCACAAGTCCCGACGATGAATGCGGCGTTAACGGATTCATTACAAATACGCAATAATGCCATATACGGTATTCGTTCTACGATATTAAACCTTGCGGGCGGAACGCCTCCTGCCGGTATGAATACGGACTGGATTACAACGGCGAAATTTAATAATGTTATTGATAAGAGCTCGCCGAGCAAAGCAATGCTCCAAAGTCCATTTGAGATTGTGGAGTTTAACCCTATGACAATTGACAATTCGCCGATGCTAACGGGTGCAAACTTTACGAAAGACGGAGCGGTTGCAATTGATGACAGTCACTTCGAGAGAGTTACATTCCGCGGTGCTATGGGCTTGCAACGTTGGGATGCCGAATGGACTGAATATGACCCTATCAATGCTGAATATAAAGCACAAATTCCGGTAGTAGGAGTTGATGAAGAAACACCGTCACAAACAACAGTTGTTTCTTCGACTATATACCCGAATCCGGCACAAGAACGCGCTATAGTTCAATATACGCTTACTGTAAGTGAAAATGTGAGCGTAAGTATTGTTAATTCACTCGGAACAGTTGTTTCAAATCTGTTCTCGGAAACACAGACGGCAGGTCAATATCAATTTGCGATAACAACACGCGATTTGAGTAATGGTGTTTACTTTGTTCGTTTACAAACCGGCGATGAAACGGTAACACTTCCGCTTACTGTTCAAAAATAAAATACTTTTCCCTCCATACCCCACACGGAAAAGAAGGGCGTATTTCTTCGGAAATGCGCCCTTTTGTTTTATGAATTCGGTGTTTTCAACCATACAGTATTACTTTGCCTTATCCGTCGCCCTACACTGTAACAATAATTAATCGATTTACGAAAGAAGAGATTTATCTTGGCAAAATTAACCGCAATAGGTAAGTTTGCTTAAACCTTACTTGGTATATAAGATAATATCGGTATCGGTGTAGTAAAACGAATGAAAGATGAAAATACAGACAGATATATATTTAGGCGACAGTAAAGAACAATTACAATTACTGAGTGATAACTCCATTGATTTAATCGTTACATCGCCCCCTTATGCCGACCAACGGAAAAGTACATATGGTGGCATACACCCCGATAAGTACGTGGAATGGTTTTTACCGATTTCCGAGCAATTATTGAGGGTGATGAAACCATCGGGCACTTTTATTCTGAATATCAAGGAAAAAGTTGTTGAAGGGGAAAGAAGTACCTATGTAATGGAACTTATTATGGAGATGAGAAAGCAAGGGTGGTTATGGACTGAAGAGTTTATATGGCATAAAAAAAACAGTTACCCGGGTAAATGGCCTAACCGTTTCCGTGATTCTTGGGAGCGTTTATTACAATTTAATAAAAGCAAAAAATTTAATATGTATCAGGAAGCGGTTATGGTTCCGATGGGCGATTGGGCGAAATCCCGATTAAAAAATCTTTCGGAAACGGATAAAATAAGAGACAATTCTAAAGTGGGTAGTGGCTTCGGTAAGAATATATCCAATTGGTTAAAAAGGGATATGGCATACCCGAACAATGTACTGCATTTGGCAACCGAGTGCAATAATAAAAACCATAGTGCTGCTTTTCCCGAAGAGTTGCCCGAATGGTTTATAAAGCTTTTTACAAAAGAAGGTGACACCGTTCTTGATCCGTTTATGGGCTCCGGTACAACATTAATAGTAGCCGATAGGATGGGTAGAAATTCCATAGGGATTGATATTGTTCCCGAATACTATGAAATGGTGAGAAAGAAACTGAAAAAAACGGACTTATTTCATTTGGATAACGGAAAGCGCAATGAAAAAACTAAATCGGGCAGACGTATCGCAATACGTTGAGGAAAATATAGGGACATTTCACAAGAAGCGCATTCAGAGTTTGGATGAACTGAAATTATCGAAAGTTCTCAAAAGAAAGAACCCGTATCTTTTTAAGGCAAAAAACGTTTTAACAGCCGAGCAAATTGTTCGGGG
Organism: bacterium; assembly: GCA_022844575.1. GTDB lineage: Bacteria > Bacteroidota > Ignavibacteria > Kapaibacteriales > UBA961 > UBA2353. The sequence continues at coordinate 15,894 of JALHLL010000001.1, read as the reverse complement.
AATAATAGATGCTCATATTTCTTCTAATGAAGAGACCATATTCGGAGATTGGTTAGAGGGTTTGGCTATCTTTATAAATAGTAAAGTATATGATGGTAAGAAATCGGGTATCACGGGAATTGACTTGGAGTTTGATAATGATAGAATACGTTACATTGTAACAATTAAGTCCGGTCCGAATTGGGGAAATAGTTCGCAAATGGCAAAAATGGTTTCCGATTTTAAGACAGCCAAAAAAGCGTTACGTACAAGTAATTCGGGATTGAATATTGTTGCCATAAACGGATGTTGTTATGGAAAAGACAATAATCCTGATAAAGGCGAACACTTTAAGTATTGCGGTCAACGATTTTGGGAATTTATCTCAGGAGAACAGAATCTTTTTCTTGAAATTATAGAGCCTTTAGGATTTAAGGCAAAAGAGAAAAACGATGAATTTGACACCTTGTACGCACAAATGATTAATAGATTTACGAGAGAATTTTCTATTGAATTCTGTAAAGAAAATGGCTCTATAGATTGGGAAAAAATTATTAAATTCAATTCCGAGATATAAAAGGAAATTACTTGAAACCTTCATTAGTAGCAGCAAACAATCTATGCTCGGCATAAGCTGCATAACGTGCGCTGCCACTTACACACGTGAAAAGTGAGACAAATTATAGATCCGAGTAATATGAGTATGAAAAGAATACCTTATGTATCTTACAAGTAATCAGTACTTAAAAAAAACAATAGTCTTGTTTCTCTGTATTTTGTTGCATAGTTGCAATACTAACATAGCTTCTTCTCAAGAGAATATACTAATAAAAGTACAAGTCGATGTAGGAGGATCGTGGGCAAGACCTCTTGGAATGAAATCGTTAAGAAATGCAAAACAGTTAGCTTCCCTTTTACCTTCTGCAGAAAGACTGATTACCTTAGAGGAAAAAACTTCTGACACTTTGTATAATTATATCGCGAAAAGAATCGAAAAGATAAAGAATGAAAAGGAGTTGGGGGTATATCCGATTCATGTCAGGACGATCTGTGTATTCAAGTGGAAATATGGTGTAGCCGACACTTTATATTTAGGTCCATCACCCTTCATGGTATTAAATAATAAATATTATTATTTGGATTTTTGGCTTTTGCACAGAATTTGTAACAGATTACCGGAAAGTGATGTGAAGTATAGTATTTTGAATTTTATTAGTGAACACGATTTACCGGAAGAATTAAAGAAAAAATTAAATCCGTGATGGGAAAGTATGAAAATAGAATATTATACAGACCTTTGTATCTTTAGGTGCTGTCGTAATGTATGAGGTAATTACTAATTCAGACGGAGGGGTTTGGATAAAAGGTATTGGTAAAAAGTAAATTAGTATTTGGAATCGAGCCGCAGCTTCATTGTGTTAGAGTAAAGTTTATAGGAAGGTTTATATATGAAAATATTTATTTTTTTAATATGTCTATTTTCTTTTTTTTCATTGAAATCTCTGAATTGCCAAGAAATGAATATAAAAGAAGTAAGTCTTCTATATAGTAGCAGGGCATGGGACTCTCGTTTTGGTACTGCGGGTGGCTGGACTACAAAGCAGCAAATTCGTAATCCGTGTGGAAGTGGTTTAAATTATATTTTACTTAGAGGTGAGGATAGTCTGTTTTTATATCTTTATAATGTAATTAATCGCTTACAAGGTGAAAAAAGAATCGAAATAACGCACACGTTCAACAGAGTAAGAATGATTTGTCTTATTACAAAAGAGAATGGAAGTGCCGATACGATTGGTTTGGGAAGAGAGGGCATTATGGAATATAATAATAGCTATTATCTGATTGACTTTGGTTTATTAAAAGAACTTATTAAGTACTTACCTGATAAGGGTAATTATGCCAAGAGTTCAATTAAGGAATTTATAAAGGAAAATGAAATCGGAGATTAGTATCTATAGCCGCATTTTTTATTTTTCCGTCATAGACTTTACTAAAGTTTATGGCGTTTTTTTTAAGGAGGTGAGTAGAGTTTTGCTACGTGTTAATAAATGGACTTAAAAAGCAGAGCAAAGCGAATACCTAATGTATGTCGGAGATAGTAATTCATTAGTGAAACTTTTTACCGAAAGGTAATAGGGAGTATAAAAGACTTGATCATTTTGATAATACTCATACAATCGTTAATCAATCTGCCGGTATAGTTGCCAAAAACGATTATGAACCATTCGGTAAGAAAATTACTATACCTTATCCTTATACATCATCGAATAATAATCAGTTTTTACCCCGACAGGGATTTATAGGTAAGGAAAAGGATACCAAAAGCGATTTGGCTGACCATGAGGTACGGAAATATGATTATATTATCAACGGGTTTATGGCTGTTGATCCATTGTGAGGAAAATATATTGGGATGAATACACATCAGTATTTCGCCAATAATCCAATCATTTTTAGAAATGTTAATGGTAAAGAGATTGATAATGGTATAGTACGCCTGAGCAGGTAGCAGTTATGCAGGAGCAGTTTCTAAAAGAAATGAACGAATGTTTTTCGCTGAGGTCACAAAGGGAGTTGTTAGTAGATTATCGAACGCATTCGACAAGAATAATTTGGAAAGACCTGATGCGCAAGAACAAGAAAAAGTAGATAACTATTGAGTAATACGTGTTTTTAATAAGTTAAGTGGGAGAAATATGAAAAGTGATTTTTCATTTGTAAATTTATTAAGATATTTTGCTTGTGTAACTATATTCCTAGTAATCATTGCGTGCATAATTATTGGTATCTTCGATATCCACTCTGAGGCCATAACTTTTAACGGTAATCCTACATCAGGTTGGGAGTCAGCGGTTATTCTTTTGCTAGCAGGTATACTCGTAGCTTTCTTCCATGGCAGTTTAATAGCTTTATATTTACTCTTTGGAAGATACTTATACAATAAGATTATAAAGTTTAAGAACACAAATCAGGAAATACAGGAAGGTTAAACCTTATGTTGTATGCTTTTCTTTCATTCTTATTGATATTGCAATTGTTCGGAATACCATTACTACTTAATAGAATTAAAAAATACTGACCGATTAGATTCCAAAGATTGTTAAATATTAGAAGTTCTTTTACTTGGTATCAATTTTAGGAGATTGTAGAAAACTTCAGAAAGTCTATATAGATAGATCATATGTGATGTCCGGAAAACATCTTTAATTATTGTTTATATTCTACCTTCTGAAAATAAATATTTTCACCCATGGCATTGATGAAGGAGATATAAGCAAAGTGTGAATCCATTTCCATAATAACGTAACCGCCATTGGTAGCAGCGAATAAACTATGCTCGCCATAAGCGGTATCACGTGCGCCGCCACCGGCACCGGAGACTATACAGTAAAATGAGTCATTTGGATTTTTTATAAATTGCAAATCGTGGTCATGGCCGCAAAGGTAAAATTGTACTCCGTATGTATCAAACAATGGTTTAATGCTCCGTATAAGCGGTTGTAAATCGCCATAATGCCCATATGAACGCATGGGGTGATGCCCTACGGCTATTTTCCATTGTGACTTAGATTTTTTTAGAGAATCCTCAAGCCATTTAATTTGTTGCTCGGCTTTTCCGGCCATTATCATTTGTGTATCGAGCATAAAATATTCAATATCTTCCTTCGGTTTGAAGGAGTAATACCGTGCGGGCATATTCCAACGGCTATTTTTCTTTCCATAGTCTATTTGTGCATCGGGATTGCTCCGATAATCATGATTGCCAAGCACGGCATACCAAGGCACAGCCAAAGACGGAGCATTATATATATTCTCAAACTTGGTTTTCCATTGTTTATCATCGGCTGATTCCACACCGTCCGAATAAATATTATCGCCGGTGCTTATAATAATATTTGGTTTTTTTTTGTCGGCATGTTGTGACATAGCATTGGCAATACGCTTCTGGAATGAACCGCCTGCTCCCCAGTCACCTATAATAAAGGTACGGAATGAATCTTCAGATGGTGATTCGATTGTATTTTTTTTCGGTTCACGGTAATTTTGTACAGTTTTCCCGCCGGAAAACAATGCTAAAAGCCGATTGAGTGATCCGCCGAGAAGTGAAGTTATTCCTAAGCCCGAAACTATAAAAAATGTCCGTCGTTTCATAATAACCGTAAAGCTTTTCTCGTAAAAATATTAATCAATAACCGAATCCGAACCTTCGTACATTTTTTCAATTTCTACGCGGAATTTTTCCTCAACAACTTTTCTTTTAATACTCATTTTGGGTGTTAATTCTCCGTCTTCCACCGATAATAAACGTGGGAGAAGAGTAAATTTTCTTATTCGTTCATATTTTGCCAAATCCTTTTGCAAATGGTCAATATCCCGATGGAATAAACGCATAACAACAGGCAGTTGAATTAACTCTTCATGTGTACGATATACCAATCCTTCTTTTTCCGCAAATAGTTGAAGTTCTTCAAAATTGGGAGCGATTAAAGCTGTGCAATATGGTTTATCTTCACCTATTAATACACACTGCTCAATAAGACGGCTATGGCATATCATATTTTCAATCGGTGTGGGTGCAATATTCTTTCCGCCGCTTGAAATAAATAAATGTTTAATTCTGTCGGTAATTTTAAGATTTCCTTTTTCCGTCCATACACCGACATCACCTGTTTTTAACCATCCATCGGCAGTAATTGATTCTCGTGTGGATTCTTCATCATTCCAATAACCACGCATTATATTTTTTCCTCTTGCCAATATTTCACCCTGTTCCGAAAGTTTGATTTCTACATTGGGCAAAGGTTTTCCTACTGTTCCTATTTCGATACTATCAGGGCGATTGACAGCCAATACGGGAGATGCTTCCGTTAATCCGTATCCTTCCAAAATTGTTAATCCTTGCATCAGAAAAAATTCTGCCGTATCGTTTTTTAAGGCGGCTCCGCCAGAAACGAAGGTGCGTATTTTTCCGCCCATACGTTCGCGTATTTTAGAGAAAACAAGCTTATCGGCAAGTTTATATTGTAATGAATTGAAAAGCGATGATTTTCCCTTCATTTTATTACGAATCCATATTGTGCCGACGCTTAATGCCCATGCGAATATTTTTTGCTTTGCGGGTTTTTCCTTCGCCATTTGATTTATAATTCTACCCTGAATTCTCTCAAATAATCGTGGTACGCTTGTCATAAGTGTAGGTCGAACTTCATTGATATTCGTAGCTACTTTATCAATGGATTCCGCAAAAGCAACGGATGCTCCTTTTGCCAACGGTAATAAATAACCTGCAACACGTTCATATGAATGGCATAAAGGTAGATAAGATAACATCAAATCATCGGAAGTAATACTATAGCAGCCGGTGCAACTCGATACATTGGAGGCAATATTGCCATGTGTAAGCATTACTCCTTTTGGGTGACCCGTTGTGCCGCTTGTATATATTATCGTCATCAAATCATCGGGTAATATTGTAGCTGCATTTTCTTGTATTATTCTTTTTCGATCTGATTCGCTTACCTTTGTTTGTGCATGGGTAATCATTTCATTCATTGTTTTTACAAATGTATGATTTCCTTTTGCATCATCGTTCATAACAATAATATGCCTTAGATGATGTAATTCCTGCTGATGTGCTAGAATTTTCCCTAATTGAAATGTATTACTTACAATTATTGCCGAAGCACCGCAATTATTATAAATATACTCCAACTGTTTTGATGTGAGTGTCGGAAATACAGGGACATCAACCAAGCCCGTTAATGCACAAGCCAAATCGGCAATAATCCACTCCAAACGATTTTCGGAAACAATTCCTATTCGATCACCTTTTTTCAACCCCAAATCCAATAAGGCAATAGCAAATTCCTCTACGGTTTTACGTAATTCGGAAAACGTAATACCTGTATATTTTTCGTCTACTTTTCGTATATAGGCAAATTTTTCGGTATTTTTTTCATACGTATTAATCGTATTAAGAAATAATTCTGTTATGGTATTGAAGGGTGCTACGGTTTGCTGCATAGGAATTAACGAACATTATATGAACAATAAATACCCGACCGTTTTATTGTTGACGATCGGGTACAGTATTTTACATAATTGTCGGCGGTGTTAATGATGTCATCTTTTCCGCAATAGCATCAGGGGAAGGCGTGTGAATATCCGGCAAATAAGGCGTTGCATCTTCAAATAAACCGAGTGTGGTTTCTTTGTGAATGTATTTTACTACTTCGCGCATATCACCAGTTTCATTAAATACACGTAATTGCCTATCGGCGCCGCTACCCATTTCGAGAATTTGATAAATATATTCAACTTCCTTACGCGAACCCAAATCATCGAGAACATCATCAACAAATTCTATAAGTTCGCGCACAAGTTCACGTGCAGGATATTCGCGTTGTTTACCGAAATCAATTAACTTACCATCCAAACCATAACGTACCGCACGCCATTTATTTTCCATAATGAGCGCGCGCGGATAACGGCGGAAACTTAGGTTCTTTTTGTATAATGAATATAGTTTTGCAGCAATCGCTTGGCATAGTGCCGCAATAGCTATGGTTTCATCTACGCGCATCGGCAAATCGCAAATTCGTACCTCCAGAGTTGGAAAGTGTGGATGTGGGCGGATGTCCCACCATATTTTTTTTGCATTGTCTATACAATTTGTCTTAATAAGAAAATTGACATAGTTTTCGTATTCTGACCAACTAGCAAATTCATAAGGTAAATTAGTTCGGGGGAAACGATCGAAAACTTTGGAGCGATAGGATTTTAAACCTGTGTTTTCACCCATCCAGAAAGGCGAGTTTGTTGTAATAGCCAATACATGCGGTAGGAAATATCGCATTTCATGCATAATCTGTATTTGCAGTTCTCGGTCTTCAATGCCGATATGTATGTGCATTCCGAAAATGAGAAGCGAACGGGCTAATACTTGCATATCCTCTACGAGTATGCGATAGCGTTCATCGGGATATATTTCCTGATCTTGCCAACGTGCAAAAGGGTGCGTACTTGCTGCGCCGAATGTTAAGTGATTGGTTCTTGCCAAATGCCATATTATGGAGCGTAGTTTGGTCAGCTCAAAACGGGCTTCCCTTACATTTTTGCATACACCCGTACCAATCTCCAACATCGAGCCGTGCATTTCCGGCTTCACATGCTCATGTAACAACATACGCCCTTTTGAGATAAGCTCGATATTGATATGTGAGCGTAAATCGAAGGTTTGGGGGTCCAAAATCATATACTCTTCTTCAATCCCCAATGTAAAAGCCGGCGGCTTATCGCGATGGTCTGATCGGGTTTCGAGAATGGTGTTTGTATCCATAAAACAATCCTAATCGTGTCTGTGTAAATGTCATGGGTATAATTGCAACCAAAATACAGGTTTTCCGCCAATTATATGTTAGCATTATGTAGCATACCCTTCCACAAATGGTTGTTATGGGTAGTTTACATGTCGATAAGTTCGGTTATAGTAATGACAAAGCTACGTATAGGATAATGATACGGTGAGAGCGAACGATGCGTGAGGCATCGAGACATGAATACACTATCATTATGATTTTTTACAAAACGATTGCGACGTTTTTTAAAATGTGGTGTTACTATGTGTAAGTTCGGTTAATGTATTTTTTATTCACACATTATCAATATTGGGTTTTTTATGAAAACACTTTTTCTAAGACTCACCACAGCATCAGCCGCATGCGCTATGCTCTTGTTAATTAGTTGCCAAGATTTGCCTATCGATCCTTGGGATCCCGGTGATGGCGGCGGCGGTGGTCGTGATACTACATGGCATGGCGGTGGTGATACTACATGGCACGGCGGTGGCGATACTACATGGCACGGCGGTGGCGATACTACATGGAATGGCGATTGCGATTCAAATTGGGTAGGCGATACCGTTATTATTGGCGATTCAGTAATAATTATACGTCGCTAAAAGGAACACCCTAATTTCACCAGAATAAAACACAAAACCCGGGCAACACCAAAGCTCGGGTTTTTTTATGCCCATGCTATAGTGTTACTTCACGCATTACCATACAAAATCATCCCTACCGTCATTCTACAATAATTGCAAGGGGAGTATTTTTTACTATTTTGCGTACAATCACCATATGTGGAGTATAGAGTAATGAATTATTATGAAAGTGCAGACTTAAAACGTTTTGCCGAAGTAGGGAAGTTCCGTAAAGACTTAATGGATAAGTTTTTTGACTATTACAATTCGGTTACAGGTGTTGATGGTGCTTTAACTAAAAGAGAAAAAGCTCTTATTGCCCTTGCAGTTTCGGTGGCAAAACAATGTCCTTACTGTATTGATGCTTATACGCAGGCATGTTTGGAAAGCGGTGCGAACCCTGACCAAATGACGGAGGCAATACATGTGGCAGCCGCAATGGAGGCAGGTATGACTTTAGTACACGGTGTGCAAATGCAAAATGTGTTGGAACGAATGGACGCTTGATGGTATCTGTTGTTTATAATTATGAGTATGATGGAAATTGAATTACCTTTACTTTCGGATATGCCGACTATACACGATCCGCATTATGATTTTGAAGCATATTTGGATAGATATAACCTTGTATTAAAGCCAAGTATTATAGATACTTTGCAAATTAATATCACTAAGTTATGCAATCAGGCATGCAGGCATTGTCATGTGGATGCTTCTCCGAAAAGAACGGAGCAAATGAACGAAACTACACTTCGGCAAATTTTGCAGATTTTGGCAAAGAATGAAGAAATAAAAAATGTGGATATAACCGGCGGTGCACCGGAATTAAACCCGTTCTTCGATTGGTTTGTAATAGAAGCAAAAAAACTGAACAAACACATTATGGTGCGTCACAATCTGACCGTTACTTTCGATGGAAATCCGGTAACGGGTGAAAGCAAACGGTATTTACCCGAGTTTTTTGCTGAACACAATGTTGAAGTTATTTCATCCTTACCATATTATCAGGAATATTTTACCGATAAACAAAGGGGCAAAGGCGTATTTTCTAAAAGCATTGAGTCCATACTTCTATTAAATAAGGTCGGTTATGGTACGGAGGATTCATCATTGCATTTGAACCTGGTCTATAATCCGGCAGGGGCTTTTTTGCCCGCCTCGCAACAAAGTTTGGAAGCCGATTTTAAAAAAGAACTATGGCAGCAATATGGCATACGGTTTAATAATTTATATACGATAACGAATATGCCTATACATAGGTTTAGGGATAACTTAATACGGCATGGTGGTTATAATGATTATATGGAAAAATTAGTGAATGCATTTAACCCTGTTGCGGCTTTGGGTATAATGTGTCGCACTATAATAAGTGTAGGGTATGATGGTACATTGTATGATTGTGACTTTAACCAAATGTTGGAGATGGAAATACAAAACGGCGTGAAAAAAACTGTATTTAATTTTGACTATAAGAAAATGCTGAACCGTAGTATCTTATTCGGTTCGCATTGTTTCGGCTGCACAGCCGGAACTGGTAGTAGTTGCGGCGGTGCAACGGTGTAATTAAATAAAATACTGTCCGTATTTGCCCATGATGTTCTTTATTTTAAAATAGCTGTAAAATTAAATATGGGAATAGCTACTCTTCTCTTCATCATCTCGAATGTTGTTGTTTCCTATAAGGGATTTAGCAATATATTACTCTTCGAAAAATATTTGTTCAGAGTTGATAGGGTATTGTATAACAAGGAATATATACGGCTTTTAAGTTCGGGATTTTTGCACGTGAGTTGGATGCACCTGATTTTTAATATGGTAAGTCTGTTCTTTTTTGCTCCGACATTGGAAGCGATAATGGGCATTCCCTTTTTTCTGACCATATACTTTGTAGCATTATTAGGCGGAAATTTGTGTGCATTATTTCTTCGGCGTAATGATACTGATTATAGCTCAGTAGGAGCATCGGGTGCGGTAAGCGGAGTAATATTTGCTACAATAGCGTTATATCCTGATATGACT
>JALHLL010000001.1:0-5905 GCA_022844575.1 bacterium | reverse complement strand
AATGTTATTGCCGATACCAATGCCGGCTTGGCTTTTCGGACTATTATATATTATTTATACTATATATGGTATGAAGGAGCGTAATGATACGATAGGGCATGAAGCACATTTTGGTGGTGCGCTAGTAGGAATGCTTATGGCAATTATATTAAACCCCTCCGCTCTTATGGAAAATTATATAATCATTGCTTTGTTAATGATACCGTGTATAGGGTTTTTATATATTGTCGTTAAAATGCCGCATGTACTTATATTTAATTCCTTTTTTACAAAGAAAAAAACCTACACAATTGAAGACAAATACAATGAAGAACGGGTAAACAAACAAATCGAAATTGATAGGATATTGGAAAAAATAAGCGATAAAGGAATAGATAGTCTCACCACCAAGGAAAGAAGAACATTGGAGGAATACTCCAAATCATAAAGCTAACAAGGAAATCCGCTTTATCTATTTATTTCTATGTATTCTTTTCTCTCAAAGCATTCATTGCCGCGCGATTTTTAAGTCGTAGTTCGCGTCGGAACGCTGCTTCTTCAAAACGACGTTTTTCATCATCGCTTATCGGCTCAACTTGAGGTACGGGCAGTGGTTTGCCATATTGGTCAATAGCAACAAAAGTAAGATATGCTGTTGATGTATGTGCTTCAGTGCCATTTAGTGGGTCTTCGCGGAACACTTTTACGCCTATTTCCATTGAACTACGAAAAGCGCGATTGATAGAAGCATGCACGCGCACCATATGACCGAGTTTTATCGGTTCAAGAAAACTGATTTCATCCACCGAAGCAGTTACGCATACTCGACCGGAATGACGCATTGCAACCAGTGCCGCTCCAATATCCACCCAGTGCATAACGGTGCCGCCAAGTAAATTACCAAGCTGATTCGTATCATTAGGTAACACCAAATGTGTCATTTGTACAGTAGATTCAGCAGGTGTTTTCGATGCTACATTATTCATTGTCATTATTAAAAACGATAGAAAGGAAAATATTCAATTATTGTAAGGCATTCGCTATACTCATTACCCTATCACGCAAAGCACCATTAGGTATTCTGCTATTATAGGTCTCAATAGCGAGACGTAATTCATCATATTTTTTGAGTGTGGCAAGTGCTTCTATTTTACCGACGAATGCCGGCTCATAATATTCCGTATCGGGATAATCTTCAATAACAAAATCATAATACACTATGGCGGATTTGTTGGTATAGAGTTTACGATAAATTTCTGCCGTTTCATATTCGCGACGAGCTAATTTATTACGTAGTTCATCAATCTTTTTTCCGGCTTCATTATAAAGCGAATCTTGCGTATAAACGGCTTGGAATTCAGCAAAATGCTGAATCGCTTTTTTTGTATAATCTTGGTCTCTATCAAAAGGCGGCGAAAGTTCATAATAGCACATTGCCGTTTTAAAGCGGGAAGGCTTACCGAAATCGCTCATGGGATAACTCCGTCGTACCATATCGAAATTGAACGATGCTATAATGAACTCGCCTTTACGATAATGAAGTTCACCCAGATAATATTGTGCATCATCGGCATAGGGCGAAGAGGGGAATTGAAGGCGTATAAGATCGAATAATTTTTCGGATTCCAACCAATCCTCACCATCAAGCTCTATCATGGCAGCCCGAAAGATGGAGGCGGGATCTTTGGTGTCAAGTTCATACGATGTACCGCAACCGATAGCGAATAAAAGAGTGAAACCGCATATCAGAAAGGCACATACTCTGGCAAATCGAATCATCTGAAGTAGTTTTGTACAGTATTTGTTGAGTATCAAGGCGCAAAATTACCGTTTTACGGAGTGCCGTGCACCACAGTCACTATCCCATAAGGACAAATCATGAGCAGAACCCATATCATTTTCGATTTGGAAACCGCCGCTTTACCGTATGACGGTTTCGACGAAACACAACGTGAGTATCTTGTACGCGGAGCTCAAACCGATGAGGAAAAGCGTAAAAAAATTGAAGAAATGGCACTTTCGCCCCTTACGTCACAGATAGTGTGCGTTGGGCTTATCATAATCTCGGAGAATGAAGATTGTGAATTAAGGGATGAGTTTCGTGGTGCTTTTGTTACGGATAATTCTTTACCCGATGGAGAGTTTCAGCAGATAAACAGCACTGATAACTCTACAAAAATTTACAGATGCAATGAACGTTCGGCAATTATGCGCTTTTGGGGAGCATTGGATAAGTATAAGAATGCCCATCTGATTTCCTTTAATGGTCGCAACTTCGACTCGCCGTTTATTATGCTGCGATCTGCCCTTTTGCGTTTGCATCCCTCACGTAATCTGATGGAAGGTACGCGCTATAATTATAAGTATCATACTGATTTGATTGATGAATTGACATTTTATGAACGCTCCTCATATGGACCGATGAAACGCTACAACTTCGATTTTTATACGAAAGCATTCGGCATTACCTCGCCAAAGTCGGGTGGTGTGGATGGTTCGAAAGTAGGTGAACTGTATGCCAATGGGCAATTAACGGAGATAGCTGAGTATTGCCTGCGTGATGTGCAAGCCACATGGGAACTGTATTGCGTATGGGCGGAATATTTGAAGTTTACATAAGGAAGTACGGCAAGGCAAATAAAACTGCGTATTGCCGATGATGGGTACTCACTTTTTTGCAGATACGTCTGTAATTACCGAGGCATGGAAATCTGTATCAAGTTATTCTCCGCTTGATTCATCTCAATTTTATAGAGCATTAAACGTGCAATATTTTCGGCTCTTGTTTTTGCATCATCGGCTACCGAACCTTCAAACAAGGTATCAACCGTATCGAAAAAAAGTGTAAGCCATTCCTTAAACTTGCTCTCATCCAATGTAGTTATGGTGCTTAGTGCTATATGCTTTTGCATCGGGTTACCGGAAAAACTATGCTCTTGCAAAAGTAAACTTGCCCAAAAGGAATACATTTTCGGTAAGTGGTTTTCCCAATCCACATTGGCAATATCATTAAAAATATGACCGATAATGGGATTGTTTTTTACCCTATCATAAAATGTATTGACCAAAAGCACTATATCATCACGGTTTTGTATATCTTTTTTCATGGGAACGGATAATTGTTTATACTACAGTACAAATGTAGCGACGTTTATGTGGGCCCGATATGACAAATATCCTATTTGAAATGAAGTGTTTTTTTTTACGGAAAAACTATAATCCTCACAAAAAAGCCGCTCGTTTAACGGAACGGCTTTTATAGTTCATACTGTTGTTACTTCATAATAATAATTTGTTTACTCGTTTGCCACAAACTTGTTTGTACTGAAATATAATATGTTCCATTCGGTAAACGGCTTATATCCATTTCGCCTGCATTTGTACCGTTTTTAAGTTCACTTTGCACGGTCTGGAATACTTCACCGCTTAAACCTATTATCTGTACTTTGGCGGGTATGGTTTCGCCTTTATTCTGCACCGTATATTGCAATCGTTTGCCGTTTAGTACCGCATTAGTAATTGCTCCGCCTGATGTCAATTCTTTGATGTTTTTTGATTGTTCCTGCATCCCCATTTTTGAGCCAGACGATACACCCGATGAATAACAACATTGGAAAGTTTTTGTTACGGGACATAGTACCGTTCCGGTAGAATCCAAAAACTCTATCGTATAGGTGGCAGAACGCTGATAGCCCGGTGTCAATGATTGCGGACAACTTGTTCCCAAATCATCCTCCCAAATAACTGTTTCTTGCGATAAATCCATTGCCGTGCCTGTCGAATCGGTTATGTGCCTGGTTATTGCACCCTCTTTTATACGTATGCGATGGAATTTACACTTTTTAGGCCCGTTTTTCTGTCGCACTATAAAATCAAATTCGCAATCATGACTCATTGTCTGTGATTTTTTACGTAATATTACTTCCAATAAATCACAACAATTCGTATCGGCTGAACATTCCAATTCTACATCAGGGAATGAATAACATACTGAACCTTTGAAATTTGATGTCGGTTCTTTCTTTACATTCATTTCCAATACGCGGGGAATCCCATTTGTTTGCGGCGGTGTACATACCCTAAACACCAAAGAACTACTATTTGCCGCCATACCACCCGGCTTAACGAAACTGATATTGCTGCCGAGAGTTATTTTTTGCCAAGGGCTAACAGCCGTAAAAGTTGAATTTCCCGCTCTGGCTTCGATAGTAAAACTTGTATCTAAAATATCACAACTATAATTGTTTTTCAAGGAAAATTCCCAACAGCAATCACCATTCGGAGCATTCGCAATTTTTGTAATTTCAGGTTCAAGAGTTTGTAAGGCCACACCCGGAGCAATGGGTTCGTCCAGTCGGTAACATGGACAGTTACAATACACATATTCAGGTTTGATACAAACAACATTACTATCTTCATCGAGAAATTCCATATCAATACGTGTATAATCTTCATTGTTTTTCGCATCCACACAAAAGGATGCTTCTACCGTTGTGCCTTTCGGAACAATACCGCCAAAGTCAATAAAAGGCGGATCGGAAACGACGGTACTACCTTGTTTTATGCGAAGGAAACGAAATTGACAAGCACCCGGGTCGGGTCTTATAGGTGTAGTAAAACAACATTTACCCGGCTCATTATTTTCTAAAGAATCGTTACGGGTATGGGGGCAGGTAAAAATATATTTACATTCGCAAGAATCGGGATTAGCCACTTCCCTCACTTCTACATCATCAATAAGAAAATAAAAGGGGTATGTTCCAAGTGAATTAGGTGTAATACCGTTACGGCCTTTAATACGTATTATGTCAAATAGACTTATTTGTTGATCGAAATTACCGATTATTATATATTTTAATCCTGATTGATTAGGGCTGATATGTTCGATAAATTCACCCCAAAGCGGAGCTTCATAATATCCTAAATTATTATTTTCCACCATTTGATACCCTGCACTATCAAATTCCAAAGTATTAGTAAAGTAATCGGATGATTGAGTTGTCCAGTAAGTAGTTGAAAATCCATTAGTGGCACGACTATAAATAGGTTGAGTGGTATCTACGAAAGCTACACCGAGTTTTTTTAGATAATATTTATTCTTATAAAATTCACTTTTCTCCTCTTCAGCACTTTTATACGTTGCCATTGAGTATCGAAATTTTACCATATATGTTTTACCTTGCTCTAAGGGCTGAGTTAAACGTGCCGCCAAATACTCCCTGTATTCATCGGCGATGTTTGAACCCGAAACCCTTTTTACAGCAATTCCTGCATAAGCATCACCGGTAACAGGGCTTAAACTGTCGGCAGCCCATATATAGGGGATTCTCGCACCTCTATTTGCATCATATCCTATAGGCACAGTTGCATCTGTATGATAATAATCTGATGTTGCCGAGTTGGCACGAAACCAACGTTCTACGGCTCTATTGGATGTGTCATCATCATAATAATCCTCAGGTCTATATTTAGTTAGAGTTGTATCCCCCCGCATGATATAATGTAATGCCTGCGGGTTAGGTTCGGCATTATTGTTATTAATGGCGGGATATTTCCCATCAACGAAAGGTATTGGTGCGATACCCTTTAATTCAAAACTCGGATTAGGAACAAGATTCGGACCCTGCGCATACAATCCGAAAATGGAAAAATACAATGTTGCGCCAAGACAAAAAAAGAACGAGATTTTAGATAAGTGTTGCATAACACACCTTGAAAAATGGATGTAAAAAAGGGCGTATTGCTTTGACACCAGAAGGAGGTACTTGGCTACCTGACAAAGATGTACAAAGAACACACCCCTTCATCGGGCTACGGATTATACATAAGTTTACAAGGAATATTATATACATATATAGTTTAATTTCATACGTAATCGATTTTACAGATATTTAATTTTTATTGACATTTATTATTGGAATATTCG